>CAYWGA010000001.1:0-49796 GCA_964457905.1 uncultured bacterium
AGTTAATGGATCCCTCACATAGATGTCATCGAGAGCTTAAGACATGAATTGGCTCACCATAGTAAACTTTTGTAGAACTGCCTGTATATAGGATTGAGTCCCTATTCGCAGCCCTCTTCGGAATGTCCTGAGTTTCACAAGACGGCAGGAATCAGAGAAGTCTAGTCCCTCGCGCTCGCATGGATTGACCGCTGCCGTCACCTCGCCTGTTACTTCCTATCTGAGCACCAGAACTTTTCGGACAGTCACTTGACCTGATGAAATCATTCGAACGAAATATAGCCCCGATACAACGGCTGTTCCGTTCTTGTTTTGCGTGTTCCAAGACGTGATGTATGTTCCTTCAAATTCCGACCTGCTTACCAGCGTTCTTATCAAGCATCCACGCACATCGTAAACCTGAATCGTGACATGCCCTGTTCGTGGCACTGTGTACTCGATCCGCGTCATGTAACCAAACGGATTGGGGGCAATATTCGTCAGCCCGAAAATGCGACCAGGCGAACCGATCTCGAGTTCCGCGGACGTAACTGGATCAACCGTTGCTGCCCTGGAGGTTATCACCAGATTTGCATCCGCTGGACCACCACCGCCGGAACGCACTTCCCACCCTATGGCGCTGATTTGGATTCGATCAAATACATTTATTGCCGCGCCAATGCTGCCGTCAGGCGCCAATTGATCACCCGCCGTGTGTGGAAAGGGATTATCCGACAAACTGAAGCCTTGGACGTTATCGAAGTCCAGTTTCACCGTCGCCGTGTCGCCCATCGAAATAAAGACCTTATCAGATTTCCAAAACGTGTCGTTCGCCAAAGTGTTGCTCGGCGCTCCACTGGGCCCCGTGAAACCGGTAGTCACAAAAAGTGCTACCACCACGGAACCAGGGCCTTCGTTGTAAAACGACAGTGAATACCCGGGGAACCACCCGAAGTCACCGCTTCCGTGCGATCCTGGTCTCTGGTCGTAGTCTTCCACTGGGTAATCATCTTTGAGTCCAGTGGCAATGTCGTGTGAGAGTCCAGCATATTCGAATCTCGTTGAATCTGCATTCAAGCTAGTCCGATTGACGGATGCGGGACCATAAACCGGATTTGCAAGCGTACTCTCTGAACTTTGCAGTATGTCCGTTGACATGGTGAAGTAACGCGAGCGTATCGGATGAAGCCAGATGTGACTCGGAGCCAAATCGGCAAATGAGACCTGATAAACGCTGTCGGGAGAAAGATGCCCTCCATGTAGCCTGATTGACTTGTAGTGATGTTTGCCGTAAAGATGTTGGTTGTTGTCTCCCAGTACGTTGGAACTCACCTCGAACCCGAGCTTCCCCAGCTCGTTTTCGGGCCCATCGGGCCAAAGTCCCACCGTTCGCGTTTGGTACTGTTCAAAAGGCGTCGTCCCGGCCACCAACCCCATATCCGAGTCATATAGCGACAACTCCACGTGAGCAATGTCCGTCTCCGGCCGAAATGTCCAACCGGCACTATCGGAAAGCTCGTACCAACTCCCAATCGTAACTACCCGCTCCGTCGCCGGCAATACTGTCGTGATTTGAATCGTATGGGAAGAACTGTTTCCAGATCCTAGCTGGACACCAACTATTATGACCGAAGTCGTGCATATTCGGAGGATTCTATTGATAGTCTGATTCTCCTTTTCCCCCTTTAAGTCTACGCTAAACCTGAACGACTGTCAAATATTGGGCTCAGTTGATAAAAAGGAGGGTCAAGGAACACAAGAATGAGGGGAAGGCCATAAATAAAATTGGCTCCCCATAGTAAACTTTATTAGAACTGCCTGTATATGGAACTGACCTTTTGATCTATTACTTATTATTTAATACTGAATAACAGTATGCCTACAATTCCTCTTATAATACTGAGCGCTGAGACCATGATAAAAAACCAGTTATACTGAGGGAAATACAGGTAGACAATTGCCATAACAATAACTAATCCAATTCCCTTGTAACTATCTGTCTTGTGCAGGAGCGACATCTCTCGCTCATCTGGATTATGTTTGGTTAGCACCAACTTCAGTCCAGCTAAAAAAGGAATAAAGCCAATACCGATTCCAATTAATCCAAATGTAATACATGCCCAATACGTCAGTACGCCCGCCAATAATTGTGTCGCAAACAAAAAGCGGTAATTTCCTTTTAATTTCATTCTTCCTCCTTAATGAAAAAAATGTCTTCGATTGGAACACCAAAGAATCTTGATATTCTCATTGCACTCAACGCTGAAGGGATGAATTTTCCTTTCTCGATTGAGTTGATCGTTTGGCGGCTGAGACCCACTTCCATGGCCAAGTCAGCCTGGGTAATGTCCCTTTTCGCTCTCCAGACTTTCAGGCAATTACCAAATTCCATTATTCCTCCTTTGAACAAAAGTCGCTTATAGAAGACAAAATGTAAAGTATAATATACAAAATAATAACTGTAGACGACATTTGTTGGTGGTATTTTCTAATATTGATAAATTTATTACTCACCTTTCGACTTCAGGTCCGCCGCTACCTGCCTCACTCATTGAAGTGGAAAATGGATTGGCTCCCCATAGTAAACTTTATTAGAACTGAACATAGATAGAATTGACTCCTCGATCTGAACGTTTCACGAATCTTCCGGGTCAATTATCCCAAGGTTAACCAGATTTTGTTGCAATTCAACTTGTACACTCCTACCGTGGACTTGTAGCGATTCTCATAATAATTAGAACCAATGGAGAATTATCGGCCTGACTCGCTATAGTTCATTCGGTCTTAAAAAGGGGGAATCCTGTGAAAAGACTATTCGCACTCTTCTGTCTATTGATACTCGCCATGGCGCTCACAGTTGCCAGCCAGGCAAGTGATCTATCCACTGAAGAAATCGAACAGCGGAACATGGAGATTATTCGGCAGGCTCATGCGAGCCTGGCCGCAGGAGACATCGAGGCATTCAAGTCCGCAATCTCGCCAAACTACACACGCCACTGTCAGGCCATGCCACCAAGCCTGCAGGAACTTCACGGCACCGAAGAGTTCTTTGGTTTCATCGAGGAGTTCAGTAAGGCGGTTCCCAGCTATACAGATTCTCTCAGCAACATGATCGCCGATGGTGACAGAGTAGCCTACATATCTACGATGACAGGAACCCAGATCGGACCGATGGGAGGATTCCCCGCCACGGGTAAGACTTTCACATTGGTGAACATCATCATGCAGCGGCTTGAGGACGGCAAAGTCGTTGAGACGTGGGTCAGTTGGGACAATGTCGCATTTCTGTCGCAGCTGGGGCTTATGCCCGGGCCACAAGATGGTTCAGAATAGGCAGGGCGTGCACCAATAATTGACCAAGAGAACCTTCCATGGTCCTTTGCTGAACAACATGGGGATGAACTAGTGAGGATCCCTCGGGCAAGGATGGTCGCGGAAATTCCGCATCTCTGATCAGCATCCCCATAGTAAACTTTATTAGAACTGTCCAGATGTAGAATTGGAAATACACGCGATTCTCATTGTGATAGAATTCATTTTATGCCAAGCTGTCCTGAAAAGGATTTGATTATGGTGTATTGGATACGCTGCCATCCTCGCAGCTATATCTGATAAGCTAGTTAAGGATACATCACTTTAGGCCGCAAACGAGAAGATCATGCAGAAGGGGAACGATAACAGATGAAGAACGAAAAAAAAATACATGTCGACGTTTTGAGAACGATTGCCATAGTAGCTGCAACATTTTCTTTTGTGGGTTGCAATCGAGAATCAGAATCCCCCAAAGAATCGCCGTCAGCAAAGTCTATGCGCCCTAATATCCTGCTAATCGTTGCGGATGATATGGGATATACCGATATAGGATCGTTTGGAGGTGAAATTGCGACCCCGACGCTGGATTCTTTGGCGAAGGAAGGATTGCAATTGACAAATTTTCATGTGTTGCCCACATGTTCGCCGAGTCGATCGGTTTTGCTTTCCGGGGTAGATAATCACCGGGCGGGACTCGGAACGATGGGAGAAATGACAACACCGGAGATGGAAGGTATACCCGGTTATGAAGGATATCTGAACTTCGATGTAGCTTCGCTTCCTGAAGTTTTAAAGGACGGAGGCTATCATACGTATATGGTGGGTAAGTGGCACCTTGGCCATGATGCGAAGACCACTCCGCATGCCAGAGGCTTTGAGGAAACCTTTATCCTGGTGCCGGGCGGCGGAAGCCATTGGAATGACCGCAAACCTGTTTCGCCGTCATCTGACAACATCATGGTTTATCAACGAAACGGCAAACCGGTGGATTTACTGCCCGAAGATTTCTATTCTACCAAGTACTACACTGACAGTGTGCTTCAGTGGATGCGTAAGAACCAGGGCGATGGGAAACCGTTCTTTGCCTATCTTGCCTACACTGCACCACACGACCCGTTGCACGCACCCAAGGAGTACATCGATAAGTATAAGGGAAAGTATGACGGGGGGTGGGATGAGCTGCGCGAAAAACGTTTCCAAGCATTAAAGGATCTTGGAATCATCGAACAGAATACCACGCCCTTTCCTCGTCTGGATTACGTAGAGGCCTGGGATTCGATGTCTCTAGAGAAACGAAGGGAAGCAGCCCGCGACATGGAAGTGTACGCGGCAATGATTGACTATCTGGACGAGCAGATTAAGCGGGTGTTCGACTATCTGAAAGAAACGGGAGAATACGATAACACAATGATCATATTCATTTCAGACAATGGTGCAAACGGCCACCCGCCCACAGCGTATCCAGAACAGACAGAGGAGTATCTGAACTCATTTGATAACAGTCTGGAAAACCGTGGCTTACCCAATTCCTTTATTGATACAGGACCAGGTTGGGCTCAGGCCAGCATGGCCCCCAGCCGGTTGTATAAGGCGTTCACTGCAGAGGGCGGCATCAAGGCACCTTTACTGGTGAAGCTGCCTGGAACAATGACAAACGCCGGTACAATGAATCACTCGTTCTTTCATATACGGGATATCATGCCAACGATTCTCGATGTGGCGGATGTCAGCCACCAAGAACAGTTCAACGGTCGCAAGGTCATACCCATGCAGGGCAGGTCAGTGCTGGAATTATTCAATGGCAAAGCGGCATCTCCGTATGCAGAGGCCAGTAAAGTCGGCTATGAACTCTTTGGAATGAAGGCATATTTCAATGGCGATTGGAAGGTGCTGTGGCTGCCACAGCCAGCTGGCAAAGGCGACTGGGAGCTATACAACATTAAAAAAGACCCAGCTGAGCTCAGGGATCTCAGTGCCGAAAATCCACAGAAACTCAAGGAATTGGTTGATCAATGGGAACGATACAAAGCGGAGAATGGGGTGCTTGATGTTTCTATCGATTAATCAGAAAAGGTCGAAGGATCACTAATAAGGCCTAACAAACAAATAATCCCTCCCCATAGTAGACGCTATTAGAACTGCCTCCCTGTGCTGAACGCTATTAGAACCAATTACATATAGAATTCTCTTGCCCACGATGTGGCAAAGCGAGGCATTCGTTTATAAGCGGTATTCTATAAGCCTTAAAACAGAGACTCTAGTAAATGCTGGAAATGTATATATATTTTTATTAGACAAAGGAATGAAGTTTAATAATGCAGCGGCTTCAAGAATATTTAAAAGATAGTCATAATCCTGCAAACATAAATACTGGATTCGCCAGCCTGGTCGAAACAAACCGAAATTCTCATTTCTCCAGAATTGCAACAATTTATACGAATCTAAGGACGACGGATATAGCACCGACTATTTTTATCAGAAAGAAATTGCAAGATTTTAGCATTCTTAAAGGAGCCGACGTAGGATGCGGTTGCGGGAGATACTCTGCAGAATTGTTACGTTTTGCAGGAGATAATATTATTCTTACTTGTGTTGATGAGAATGAAGATATGTTGAAACAGCTTAAAATGAACCTGCTAGGAAAAGATCTGCAGAATTTTAATATGGCGAGATCCCCGGCCAACAAGCTACAAATAGAATCAAACTCATTGGATTTTATAGTTACCTTCAATGCTGTGCATCATTTCGACCTTGTGGGTTTTCTGAACGAGAGTGCCAGGACATTGAAAGACAACCGATATCTTTTTATCTATACCCGTCTCAGAAGCCAGAACAAAAGAAATATATGGGGAAGATATTTCCCAAAGTTTCACGACAAAGAAAACCGATTGTATTGTCTTGAGGGGTTCAAAATGGTATTAGAACAAATCAGGACATTGAAATTGGATTCTATTGAATATTATAAATATAAACGAAAAGCTAGTACGAATTGGCTCGTAAAGCGCGCCATACAGCATCACTATTCAACTTTCGATTTATATAACGGGGAAGAGTTTAATGATGCTCTAATGAAATTTCGGAAAAATATTGCTAATAAATTTAGTGACAGAAATGATGTATTTTGGGAAGACGAAAATGTAATGTTTGTCATAAGTAGAAATTCAAGATAAATTGTAAATACGCTTTCTTTTGATAACTGTTCCTTCTATTAATATCGTCCGTCTAGGAAGAGAAACTGATAAGAGAAAAAGCCCCAGAAGAGGCTATAAATAATATTTGGCTCCCCATAGTAGACGCTATTAGAACTGCTGATCAGTACTACCATTGAATTCTTATCAAGCCACTGTGTAATATTTCTTTTCCACAACCCGAAAGACCCGCCTTTGTGGAAGCTATTTTGTGGCAATAAGATAATATACATGTAAACATTTGGTTACACCTCATGCTGTTGTATTAGCAATAAACACTATGAGATAGTAAGATATGCCATTGACAGAAATATGAATATCCTTAGAATATAAATATATATGTGGCTCGCCAAAAACAATGTGAATAAACAGCGGAACACGATTTGTTGCTGAGTTAATCGTCTTTCTGCTGTTAGTGACATCAAGACTAAGTGCTACAAAGGAGGTGAAAAATACCAACCAGCACGCTATTTATTCAAATGCTCGGAAAAACCAAGATTTCAGGAGGGGTAATCATGAAATCATTGCTGACCATCGCACTTATTCTTCTTACTATTCTAATCGTCGGCTGTAGCGAGCAGGAGGGAATAAATTCTCCATCGACTACCGAGTATGAGACGATGTTGAAGGAAGACTTAAGCATCAGAGAGTTGTTTTCGATTAGAGATGATATGACAAAGCGTATCATGGAGAGCGGTGTAAGTGGTAAGGAAATCGTTGACATCGTTGAACATAATGATTCTCGGAGATTCGCAGAAATAACGGGATACACGGTTGAGGAATTGGATGACATTGGTAGAAAGGTCCACTTCCTTGGTAAAGTCATTCAGGAGAAGTATCCTGATCTTCAGTCGAGAGTCGGCAAACGACCCGATGGATGCATTGAATGTGATTTTAGAAATATTGCCGAGAAATGGGATAATGCCTTGGCAACACATAAACAGGCTGACGTGTTTTACAGAGATGGCGACGAAAACCAGATCCCATTGCCTGATCCATCGAATAAAGGAGTGTCCTGTCAATGGTTGCCGTATACGGCTTCGCTCGCTCTTTGCACTGCCGCAGGGCCAGTTCTCTATTGGGCATGTGCAGCCGTCGCCGTCTGCGCCTTCTGCACGGGTGGTTGGGTAGGCACTATGTGCCAGACTTAAGCCGGAGGTAAGATTATGGATAGCTATCTGGCCATCGCCTTGATACTGATATTTTTTGTTGTCAGTTTCTTTATCAGGAAACTGCAGGGATGGCGAGGGCTGCCATTCATCTATGGAGTTCTGATGATATTTTTCCTGGTAAATGCATTTGTTAACAAAGGACAAATGTACGTTAGCCTTCTTTTCGCGATTCTCGCGCTGGGATTTGCGATCAGGAGTTTCAAACAGGTCAGGGCAACAAAGACAGAATAAACACATGGTATGCAGGAGTGCTTCGGTCGATTTCATATATGATGGACCGGGGCACTCCCTCGTATAGCCCTTTTTTAGTACAGGCAAGTATGCCTGCACCATCAGTTCGCCTGTATCCAGTGGGAAGCCTCCCCAGGCAGGACTTGAACTAAAGACAACGCCCTGAAGAGGCACATCGATCTCTTCAGGACGTTATAGATTCTAACTGCAGGTAGAAGCGTCTCTACCGTACTTCTTTTTTGATCGCTCCCCAGCTTGACTCTTCCGTGGAGACTTCAAAGCCTGAATAGCTCCACCAATTCCCGACAATCCGGGGCATGAAGCCGGTTCCGGTTACCGAGGAACTTAAAAGTTCGGAGATCCAGTAGCCGTTTCCCTCAAAGAAAGACTCCCTGATCAGTCCCCCTCCATCTGAAATCCAGTTTGTTTGGACGACCACATCGGGATTAGAGACGACTTGTATCTCGATCTTGAAGCAGGTAAATGTGCCTGCCGCTACCGTGATATCCTCCTCCAGCACCACAGTCGCCAGTGTCTCCTGAGCCATACCCCAGTTTATGGCCCTCCAGGTCTGGCCGACTGTCATCGAGGAAACCGGACAGAAGTATTGTGCCGGTGTAAAATACTCCCATGTTCCGCCGTCCTCACGGGCAGCGTACACCCGGTACATTCCAGTCTCTTCGAATATAAAGATATCCTCGCCAGGATATCCACTCTCGAGGATTCTGAATAGTGATCCCGCGTGTCCATCCATGGTGCTGTCTGCTCTGAATGTCTGAGTCAGATCCTGAGCCGATCCAGCGGATGGAGTGATGAGCAGGAACAGACACATGATAGCAATAGTGGATACGATTACAGTGGATTTCATATTTTCCTTCCAAGGTTAATCGAGAATAACTATAAATTCGACTAAAACTAACATATTCTGTCAGTTACTCAAGCGGAAACTGGACCATACTGACTCGGGAAGGTATTTCAGGTGAATGGATAGTTAAATTGCATCCTTGTCAGTGGTCCCGATTCTGGTATCTTCTGTACCAGTGCCAGTAATCATGGAGGAAAAAATGAAGATGACTAATAAACAGGCGGCCTGTGCCTTGATGATCGCGTTTATGCTTATGGCGGTTGCGGCTGAAACCGCCGCGAAGGAGCCGTTCACCATAGAAGACATGTTCATGCTGCGGCAGGTCTCGTCGCCGGTGATCTCACGGGGCGGCGGACATGTGGCCTATGTGATCACAGAACCGGCCGATACGCTCAAGGATCAAAGGAGCGGCAATCCCGACATCTGGGTGATCGACCTCGAGGACCGTAACCACCCGAGGCCGTTCGTGTTCAGTGACGCGCGTGAGACTTCCCCTGCCTGGTCAGCCGGTGACATGTATCTCTACTTTCTCTCCGACAGGGGGGATGAGAAGAAGACCCAGGTCTGGAGGATCGCCGTCTCCGGAGGAGAGGCCGAGCAGGTGACGTCTCTCGAAGGCGGTATCGTCTCCTTTCTGCTCAGTCCAGACGGATCGAGGATAGCGGCCATCGCGGGAAAAGGAACATCCGAAGCGGAGAAGAAAGCCAGAGAGAATGGAAGTGACTGGAAGGTCGTCGGCGAGGAGAGGACCGTTCATAGCCTGTGGGTCCTGGACCCGGAGACAGGGGAAGGCACTCCGGTCACACCCGAGGGATTCCATGTCTCCTCGGCTTCATGGTCACCCTCGGGCAGTGAGCTCGCGATGATCACAGCCGATGCTTCGGGGAGCAACGAGACATACTTCAACTCCAGGCTCGAGCTGCTCGACCTCTCGGACCGAAGCATCACGCAGGTCACGGACGATGCCGGCGGAAATCCCGCCTGGTCTCATGACGGGAAACGTATCGCATTCTCATACAGGCAGCGCCACGAGGGCAATACTCTGCCCGCTGGAGTAACTGCCGTGATAGAAGCCGACGGGAGAGGTCTGAAACTCCTCGGTGAGAGGCATGAGGGAACCCTTGTCAACCCTGTCTGGATGCCGGAGGACGACAAGCTCCTCGTGATCCATCTCAACGGTGTACGCGGAGAACTCGCAACCGTCTCGGTCGGTGATTCGAAGGTCGAGAAGCTGGAAGAACTCGATATTCCCTACTATCTGCGCAAGTCGTTCGATATATCACGTGACGGTTCGAGGATCGTATTCATGAAGGGGAGCGCCAAGTCGCCTCCGGAGATATGGCTCCGGGAGAAGGGCCTCTTCAGCGGAAGTAACCAGCTGACCCGCGTTCACCGGTGGCTCGAGGAGAAGGAACTCCCCGAGGCGAAGGTAGTGAAATGGAAGAGCCGCGACGGCACCGAGATCGAGGGCGTGCTCTGGCTGCCGATCGGATTCAAGAAGGATGGAAGCTATCCCGCGGTCGTCAATGTTCACGGGGGCCCGATGTGGGCCTGGTGGTACGGATGGCACGGTAACTGGCACGACTGGGCAATACCTCTCGCTTCGCGTGGATTCGTGGTACTGCTTCCAAATCCGAGGGGAAGCATGGGGTATGGACCGGGGTTTGCCAGGGCGAACTTCGATGACTGGGGCGGAGGCGACTATGAGGACGTGATAGCAGGAGCCGATTTCCTCGTCAACGAGGGGTACGCCTCGCGCGAAAGGCTCGGTATCGGTGGCTGGAGCTACGGGGGATTCATGACCTCCTGGGCCGTGACCAAGACGGCCCGTTTTGCGGGAGCCGTGGCCGGCGCGGCGGTGACCAATCTGTTCAGTTTCCACGGAACTACCGATATAACACCGACTTTCCTCGAGGAGTATTTCAGGGAGATCGCATATCTTCGATCGGAGGCGTACCGCAGCCACTCACCGGTCGATTATGTGACAGGAGCGAAAACACCTACGCTGGTGCTCCACGGCGAGAACGACGTCCGCGTTCCAGTTTCACAGGGATATGAGTTCTACAACGGGCTGAAACAGTCCGGGGTGGAATGCGAGATGGTCGTTTACCCGCGTGAGGGGCATTCGTTCAGGGAGATCCGCCACCAGATCGATCTGATCGAACGGGTCATCGGCTGGTTTGAGCTCTATCTGAAATAAACGCCGGATTTCATCCGAAAGTCCCATAATACGGGTTGAGTATCTGACGCTGAAACGGTAGACTCCGTTCTTTCCGGTTCTAGCACAGTTGTATCACAGCATAATCAGCCACCCATCGGAGGTCACACATGAGCGGTCTCTTCGGCGTTGTTTCCCGTGTAAGATGCAGCGAGTATCTCCTCTACGGAACAGATTACCATTCGCATCTCGGGTCGCAGTTCGGCGGTGCCGCCGTGCTCGGTGAAGAATTCGAGAGGCAGATCCACAATATAAGCAACGACCAGTTCAAGTCGAAATTCGCCGAGGATCTCCTTGCCATGAAGGGCGGGATGGGAATCGGAGTGATAAGCCCCTTTGAAGAGCAGCCGATCTACATCAACTCGAAGTTCGGCCCCTTCTGCATAGTCACCGACGGGTTCCTCGACAATGCTCATGCGCTCACAGAAGAGCTGCTTGCCGAGGGCGTGACCTTCAGTGAGGTCGGTGACGGTATCGTAAACTTCACGGAGCTCGTGGCGAAGCTGATCACGAAGGGCGACTCGATCCCCGATGGGATCGAGAAGATGTTCGATCGTATCGACGGTTCGATCTGTCTTCTGATCCTTCACGCCGACGGCGTCTATGCCGCGCGTGACAGACTGGGTTATTTCTCGCTGGCTATCGGCCAGAACATGGATGGCTGGGCGGTCAGCTCCGAGACGACAGCATTTCCAAATCTCGATTTCGAATTGCAGAAATTCCTCAGGCCGGGCGAGGTCCTGCTGCTCGGTCCCAACGGGCTCAGCCAGAAAAAAGAAGGCAACGACGCACAGCAGACATGCGCTTTCCTCTGGATCTACACCGGATTCCCCGCTTCCTACTACGAGGGGATCAATGTCGAGACGGTCCGGGAGAAGTCAGGCAGGGCGATGGCCCGCAAGGACAGCGATATCGAGGTCGATGTAGTAGCAGGTATACCGGACTCGGGAACCTCGCACGCGATCGGTTACGCCATCGAATCGGGTAAGCCGTACAGGCGCCCCCTGGTAAAATACACGCCGGGCTATGGACGCAGCTATATTCCGCCTTCCCAGGATATTCGTGACCATGTCGCCAAGATGAAACTCGTGCCGAACAAGGCGATCATCGACGGCAACAGGATCATCATCTGCGAGGATTCGATCGTACGCGGAACGCAACTGAAGAACTTCACCGTCAAGAAACTCGTGCAGGGCGGCGCAAAGGAGATCCACGTGCGCCCCGCCTGTCCGCCGCTGATGTTCCCCTGCCGTTTCAACCTCTCTACACGTAATATCGACGAGCTCGTGGCGCGAAGGGCGATAAAGGATATCGAGGGAAGCGACATAGATGACATCTCCGAGTATCTCGATCCTTCCACCGAGAAGTACGCGAAGATGATCGAATGGATCCGTAAGGATATCGAGGTGACGACCCTTCGTTACCAGACTATAGAGGACATGGTCGAGGCGATCGGCATCCCTAAGGAGAAGCTCTGCCTCTACTGCTGGAACGGCGAGTATCCTGAGCCCGGAGCAGGATGCAAGGGCTGCGGCAAGGAAGAGGTCGGCGCCGAAGCGTAACACATGGCCTGAAGCGGGATGATCTAATGGCGATACGGGAGATCCTTCAGCTCGGCAATCCGGACCTTTACGATATTTCGACAGAGGTCGAGAAGGATGAACTCGATCTGATGAAGGACATCGTATCCGATCTTGCGGATACGATGTTCGCTTTCCTGGAGAAGTACGGCGCCGGCCGGGCGATCGCAGCTCCCCAGATCGGCGTGCGCAAGCGGATGGTCTATATGAACACCGGCGAACCGGTCGTTCTGCTCAATCCCAAGATAACGACTAAAAGTATCGAGATGATGGAAGTCTGGGATGACTGCATGAGTTTCCCCGAGCTTCTCGTCAGGGTGCGAAGGCACAAGTCTATTTCTGTCACGTACAGGGATCTCGAATGGGAGGAGAGGGCACTCGACGCCGAGGGAGACATCGCCGAGCTTCTTCAGCACGAGATCGACCATCTCGACGGGATACTTGCCGTTATGAGGGCAACGGACAAACACTCATTCGTCACAAGAAGTGAGAGGTGGCGGGTCAAGGGGAAGTGATTCCTATTCCTCGTCCCGTTTCTCGAGCCCGGCAACGAAGGCGGCCACTACTTCCTCGGCGATATCGAGCAGCAGGACCTTGTTGAGCGATTCCCCGCGGTGACTCTCCACTGCCGTGATTACTGCTTCCGCTGATTCCTCTGCCCCGATACCACCATCTACATATCCCAGGCCGGGGATGGCTACCGTTTCCGCCTCGAGCTCTTCGGCTTCTTTTAGCGCTGCAGCCAGGGCGGCGGTAACTGATGCCGCAGTGATACTGCCTGAGTCATCTTTCACGGCAGCGTGGATCACATTCCCCGTTGTCAATTCGCCCGATTCTGTCGAGATGGCGCTGCCCGCTGATATCGGAGCCTTTTCCTTTGCTTCCTTTTCTATCTCATCGCCTCCGGCCGTTTTGACTACTGCCGCTGCGCCTGAGGTCATAGATCCGTCGGGTTCGACCGGTGTGACCAGCGCGTCGCAGAATGCCTCTGTGATATCGGACAGCCGGACCTCGACGCCGATATCGCCAAGGGAGGTGATGTATTTATTTTCATCCATTGCGATCCCGGCGAGTATCACATCGGGACGCTTCTTGAAATCGGCGATCGTCGATTCACCCTTACGGGCCGCGTACCCGGCAGCCTTGAACACCTCATGTGAGTCTATCTCGCCCATCTCCCAGGCCGTTATCTTCTCCGAGAGGGGGCCGAGGAGCTCGGCGGACTTCCTGCGTCTCATCCGTTCTATGAATTCTTTTTTTCTGATATCCCTGGGATCGTCGTCGAAAAGCATCATTTTCTCCATTTTGGGTCTTTTCACAATCCGCCGCAGATTATATCCTATCGGGACGGCGGCAGAAAGCCGCAAGTGAACCTATCAGATCGAAAGGAGCCCGGATGAGAAGGATATCCATTCTTCTGGCAGCGATGGTGCTGATAGCCGCGATCGCGATCCCCGCGGCGGCCGAGGGAAAGAAGCCCTGGACGCCGGATGACCTCTGGAAACTTAAAAGAGTCGGCGACAACCAGGTCTCGCCCGACGGCAAATGGATCGCCTACGTGGTTAGCGTGACTGATTTCGAAGAGAACAGGGGTAATTCCGATATATGGATCATTCCAGCCGACGGCGGCGAGCCCCGCAGGATGACGACGAGCCCGAAGGGCGACAATCATCCCAGATGGTCACCTGACGGGAAGAAGATCGCATTTCTATCGTCGCGCGATGGCTCGAGACAGATATACATCCTTCCCCTGCAGGGTGGAGAGGCAAGCCAGGCCACTGATATTTACGGAGGAGTCGGCAACTTCATCTGGACCCATGATGGTGAAAGTTTCATCTTCACTGGCCGGACATACCTCGGTTGCGAGGATTTCGACTGCGTGAAGGAGAAGGACGAGGAAAAGGAGAAGTGCAAGGTCACCGCCATGGTCCACAAGAGCCTTATGTACAGGCACTGGGACACGTACGAGGATGGGAAGGTCCAGCATCTCTATCATATCGCCGCCAAAGACGGCGAGCCCCGTGATCTCACTCCGGATCTGAAATTCGATGCTCTCACATACTGGCTCGCTTCGGCAGGCAGGGAGTTTGAGCTCAGCCCCGATGGAAAGACCGTTTACTTCGCCGGGAAGCAGGACGAGGACCAGGCCGTATCGTACAACGAGGAGATCTGGATGGTCTCGCTTGAGGGCGGAGAGGTAAAGAGGGTCACCTCGAACCCGGCAGCCGACAGCCATCCGCGCGTATCCCCCGACGGCAAGTATCTCGCCTACCGCGCGACGCGCAGGCCCGGATACGAGTCGGACAGATATGAGCTTACGGTGATAAAGCTCTCCGATGGAGATCCTGTTTCGCTCACACCCGATTTCGACCGCAGCGTCGGTTCGTTCTTCTGGGCGCATGACGGGAAGAAGATCTATTTCTCCGCCGAGGACCGCGCCGACATCAATCTCTTCAGCGTTTCATCAAAGGGTGGAAAGGTCGAGACAGTAATAGGAAGCAAGGGCGACGAGCGCCGCGGTTATCATATGAGCGTATCGGCCGGCCCGAAGGACAAGTTCTTCACCTATCTTCACAGGCCGATGGTCCACTACTACGAGATATTCCGCTGCAACAGTAAGGGCGGCAGTATCAAGAAGCTCACCGGCGTCAATGACGACCTCTATGCCGAGTATCATTTCCCCGACGCCGAAGAGATGTGGTTCGAGGGCGCCGAAGGGGCGAAGGTCCATGGTTTCCTCGTAAAGCCGATGAACTTCGATCCGGCCAAAAAGTACCCGATGCTCGTACGGATCCACGGCGGCCCGCAGCAGATGTTCGGGTACGCCTATCGTACCGAGTACGCGGTATTCTCGGGCGCCGATTATGCTGTCTTCTTCTGCAATCCCCGCGGTTCCACAGGTTACGGGCAGGAGTTCTGCGACGGTATCAACGGTGACTGGGGTGGCAAGGTGATCGAGGATATCAGAAGCGGCGTGCGCCATGTCCTGGAGAACTACGACTGGGTCGACAGTGGCAAGGTCGCCGGCTGGGGCGGTTCGTTCGGCGGATTCGTATGTAACTGGCTGCAGGGTCACAACGAGGACAAGATGTTCGCCGTTCTCGTAACACATGCCGGTGAGGCGGACCAGTGGAGTTCATACGGTTCGACAGAAGAACTGTGGTTCCCCGAGTGGGAGTTCTTCGGCACGCCCTGGGACAAGCCCGAGCTCAACGACCTGTACTCACCGATCCGTTACGCGAATAACTTCGCGACTCCGCACCTGATAATCCACGGGGAACTCGACTTCCGCGTCCCGATCACGGGCGGCGAACAGATGTTCACGGCGCTTCAGCGTCTTGGTGTCCCTTCGAAGATGATCAGGTACCCGGATGAGAATCACTGGATCATGCAGCCGCATAACGCGCGCTTCTGGTACGCTTCAATCCTTGACTGGTGTGAACAATGGTTGAGGAGGGACGGAGCCGAGGCGGAATAAAGACACGGCCGGCATTACCCTTGGTCTCCCCGGAGGAACCGAGGTCGACTACGGGTAATGCCGGCCGCTATCAATCAGCCTCAACACACAAACTTTATTTGTCAGGAGGAAGAGGAACACCAGACTCCTGTAGACACCTTTCCGCATCCGGGTGACCAGGATCCGTTTCCAGAGCCTTTTGCCAGACCTTGATCGCACCTTCCATATCGCCTTCGTTCGCGTAGATCTTGCCGAGTCTCACCATGCGGGTGGCTTTCCCGTAGGTAGTATCCTTCGCTATCGTGAGGCCGGTGGCGTAAAAGCTCATGACAAGAGCTATCGCCATGATCCCCAGGTCGAAGAACTTTCTGTCCCTTAGCATCTTGAGCAGTATCGATACTGTCGCTCCTGCAAAGGGGATAAGGAATATCACTACCGGCAGACGGTACCGGGCGAGGACATAGAAGATGACTGCCGCGGCAAGGTATGTCAGCACACCTCCGTATAGAAGTATGAGCCTGCCCCACCTTTTTCTCGTAAGAAATATCCCCAGCAGAGCCAGTGAGAGTACGAACCAGTAGCCGGGAAGGGGCAGCGAGATGATGCCGCCGAACTTCCGGTGGAAAGGGATGCTTTCGACGCTGGCCCGCTCATACTTGTTGAAGAAATAGAGGAACTTGCGGAAGGTCAGGGCCGCCGACTTGCCCGGCTCTGACGCGATATACCTCAGGGTCTCCCTCGTCCAGAACCGGGAGACCTCACCAGGTGAGAGTTCTTTCTTTTCGTCCGCTTCAGCGAGCAGGCGCATTCTTTCCTGCTGGACCTCCGGTGTTCCTCCGAGAGGCATGTCGCGGTAGAAGGGAACAGAGTAGAACCCGTTTGCTCTCGGGTTGTTGCCGATGTAGAAATTGATGCCCCCGCCGGTAGTGAGAGGCATGAACGTTCCAGTTATCCTCGCGTTGCGGATCGTCAGCGGCGCCATCGCGAACAGGAGGCCGATCAGGAGGGCAGCGGAGTATCTCAGGAGCCGCTTGCCGGTGCCGGGACCGGGTGCGGTCTTGTTGAATTTCTTTGTTCTCATCCAGATGTAGATGATCGCGAACGGCAGCAGGAGAAGAGCCACAGGCTTCGTGATCACCGAGAGACCCAGAACGAATCCCGCGGCCATCAGTCTTGCCGGGCCCGCCTGCCCCGTATCGGGGACCATGAGCAGGACGAACAGGGCATTGAAAAACAGAATGAGCGTAGCGGGGAGGATCACTCCCTCGTAGAATATCGCCGGAAGGTACAGGGCCGTAAGAAGGCCGGCGGCGATACCTGCCGTCGAGGACCGAAAAAGCCTCCTCGTAAAGACCGTGACGAACGCGCAGGTCAGAACTCCTAGAAGGGCCTGGATACTTCGCACCGCTGTAAGATTCGGCCCGAAGACACGGTATAGCAGAGACAGGAACCATGGGTAGAGCGGGGCCTGCATAAGCTTGGTCGCGGGGAGCTCGCCGCCCCACACGAGAGCCTTGGCCCACTTGTCATAGACGATAGAGTCGAGTATGAGGTTGTTGGCGAGGGGATTGAAGCGAGCGGTGAAGATAACGTGAAAAAGACGGACCGTCGCCGCGACGAGCACGACGATCGCCGCGAGAAACTCTTCGCTGATAAATCTCGATCGTCCTTTTTGCCGGTCCATCGGGCCTGCCCCCGCCAGAGATAAAAAGCTGATCCACAGCGGGAGATTCTACCTTACCTTACCCCCGGCGGTCAATATCCTGCATTTATCTCGAAAAGCGAGTCCGCGTCGGTCTCCCATACCTCGAGACCGGTCGCTTCCACTCCTTTCGAGTCGATTGAACGCTTGAGCATCGCCGGGACATGTGGAAGAAGGCTTATCTTTACCTTCATGCCTGCGGATGTCGTAAATACAGCGAACGGTGGACCTGTGGTCTCTTCGATGGCGATGTTCCTTTTTCCGAGGGTGCACCCGCTGCCGAGCTGCACGCCGTCTATCAGACACGAGTGCGGAGGTTTAAGCACGCTGTGCACTTCCGCAGTGATATTGAAATGCCCCGAGGAGCCTGTGCGCTCGAGCGCGATCATTCCCATCCTGTAACCCAGCACGACATAAGGGCCGAGGTGTCCGTGAAACTGTTTCATCAGCGCGACAGGGTCGGCCGAGCCGGCATGGTGATGGCTGTGTCCCGCCTGCCCGTGGAATTCATCAGGGTTTCGTTCCCATGCCCCGTGCAGAACATGTTCGAGCGCGGCTTCGTCCTCAAGGCTCACGATGCTGATATTGCCTTCTTCCGATTGTTCGAGAGAGACGGCCTCTCCGTTCGCGCCGGAGACCGCGTATCGTTCACTGGAGATCCTGAAGATGTGAGGCGATGCCACCGCGGCCGCTGCGAGCTCGTCGTAGAGAAAGGCGTGCGGCTCGTTTTTCGTCTCCATCGTAGCTTTGATCCACTTCGCGGCCGGGGTGTCGCCCTCTACGCCGCGAAGTATGCGCAAAGCGTCGATATCGACCGAGGTGTCCACGATGAAGACCCTTCCCGCTTCCTCCAGTACCGTGCGGGCAGCCTCGGTATCGCAGCCGATATTCCATCCCCTCGCTGCGCCGTCCTCGAACGCGGCGGGCATCCATATCTCGGTTCCGCGTAGAGTGCCCGGAACGAGGCCCTCCAGCGCGGCCAGGCTGGAAAGCGGTCCGAGGACCAGCCATATCCCGTCCGGTATGCCTTCTTCGCCGCTCGCCGCTTCGGCCAGCGGCTGCTGTGACAGATCCCTCGGGGGTGGAAAGGGGTGCCCGCCGAGGGTCTCGGCGTACTTTCTCCATGGAGGGGGCCCGGAGAGGTCCGGTGTGATCCCCCTTATGACGGGAACATATCCCGCCTGCGAAGACTCGATGATCCCGATCGCGTTATCGGCCGCCTTGGCAGCGGATGCGGAACCTCCGGTCGTGATCACGGCTGCGAGCCTTATACCCGGTGAACCTGTGATCATGAGCAGGGCCCTCGCGTCATCCATCCCCATGTCGGTGTCTACAATGACTGCCCTGTCTTCCGACTTTTCACCGCCGACATCAGGAGTCGCGGCGTGCAGCGTATAAAGCGCCTGAAGCGCCAGTATTGTCGAGACTGTAATCAAGAACAGCTTCTTCATCGATATCCTCCCTTTGGCTGACTACCGGGTAAAGTAGCATTATTGTAACAAACGTGTCACTAATTACTTGACGAAAGTAGCACTTTATAATAAAAAGTAACACTTAAGGTATCGAAAGGAGATATCCTAGATATGAACGAGACGATAAATAGAGCCTGTAGGGCAGCCGTCGTAGTCATTTTCGCTTCGACTTTGCCTTTAACCGGAGCATTTTCGAAGGAAAAGAAAAAGGATAAAAAAGTCGCGGCTGACACGCTGGTCCAGTACAAGATGGACGAGATAGTGGTAACGGCCACGCGTATCGGTTCGCCCCTCGAGAACCTCGCGCTCTCGGTGTCGCTGCTTGGGGAGAGAGAGATACGTACTTCGCTGAAGAACTCCTCGACCGACCTGGCAGGCGCTCTTCCCGGCGTGTTCGTTATGAAGACGGGGGATTTCGGAAGAAGCGACGTCAACATCAGGGGCCTCGGATCTAAGGGGAGGCAGGTCCTCGTCCTGATCGATGGACGGCCGGACAGGATGGCCCTCTTCGACTGCACCGTCACCCACTCCCTTCCTCTGCATGACGTCGAGAAGGTCGAGGTAGTTAAGGGCGCTTCCTCGATGCTTTACGGCTCTGGGGCGATGGGCGGAGTGATGAATGTCATTCCCAGGGGAGTAAGGGAGCGGTTCGAGCTCGACCTGCGGGGATCGGCGGGAACATGGGAAACATATGTCACGAACGGCCGCCTCGCCGGCAGGGATGGGCGCTTTTCAGGATCGGTCAGCGCCGATCACAGGGAATCGGCGGGGCATGTCGAGAACTCGTCATACAAGGGAACCGACGTAACGGCGAAGGGGGGTGTGGTCATGTCGGAAGGTATCGTCCTCAACGCGTACGGCAGGTATTTCGATGGATTCAAGGAGGAGCCGCTAAGGGCCACCGACGATCCCTCTCTCGTCTCGGACACGTGGAACAGTTACAGGCGCGGCAGTTTCGATCTTCATCTCGAAGGTGAAGGCACCCGGCTTGAATACGACGCCCGCTTGTACCGGAGCTTCGGGGAGCATACCTTCTCCGACGGCTGGTACTCGAGGGACGCTACCGACGGAGTGACGGTTCATGCCAGCGCCAGTCCCAACGGCAGGCTCGAGATATCGAGCGGAGCCGACTACCGGCTGGCCAGGGGGAGACAGCCCGATATACCGGGCGCGGAATGGGAGAAATGGGAGGCGGGGATATACGCCCGGGCGGAGTATCGCGCGGTTGAGGGGCTTGCCCTCTCAGCGGGCGCGAGGTACACCAGTGACGAGATCTCGGGAGATCAGGTCAGCCCTTCATTCGGAGCGGTATGGAGCCCGATAGAGGGAACGGCCCTTCGTGCCGTGGCTTCCCAGGGCTTCCGGTCGCCCGCGATCAACGAGCTCTATATGTTTCCATCATCCAACGAGGATCTCGAGGCTGAAAGCGCGTGGAACTACGAGGCTGGTCTCAGGCAGAGGGTGCCCTGGGGACTGGCGCTCGACTTGTCAGTATTCAAGATGGACGGGAAGAACCTGATCGTGCTGGCCGGCAACCCTTCGCCTCCGCCCCCCGTTAAGTACATAAATACGGGCAGTTTCGTCTTCAATGGATTTGAAGTGGCGCTGGAGGGAAGGTGGCCAGGCGGGTTGGGCGGAGCGGTCTCGTATTCATATCTTGACCCGGGCCGATGGACTCAGGGACGCCCCGGAACGAAGATCGATTTCGATCTCGGGGCCAGCCGGGGAAGGTTCACAGCGAAGCTCAGTGGGAGCCATGTCAGCGATTACTTCGGCGGCAACGACTCTACCGATCCGATACCTTCGTATACAGTAGTCGATCTTTATCTGGAGGGTCTCCTGGCAGGCGGAGTCTCGACTTTTATGGGAGTGGGGAATATCGGCGATGAGGAGTACTTCATCTACACCGAACTGCCCGGTGCGGCGGCTGGACTCTATCTTATGCCTGGCAGGTCGTTCACGGCAGGGTTGAGATACGCTTACTGAGCATTGATCTGTTATCGGGGGGGATCGCCGAGTTCATCCACGATGATCTCCTCGATCTTGCGCTCATCTTCATGGGTTCTGATCAGGTCGAGGACATGCTTGAACTCGCCGCGCACATCTTCGCCGAATCCTTCGACCATGTCGAGGGTGCGTTTCCCGCTGTTGAGCCTGACCGTCCTCATCTTCGCGAGAATCGACTCGTACGACTTGTCGGAAGTATAGCCGGAGAGAGTATATCTTGATACGAACTCGCCGCACTTGGCGCATTCGTTATAGATCCTTATCTTCTTGCCTCTGCGGAAATAGACGTTGTTTTTCGTCTCATTGGATCCGCACTTGGGGCAGCGTTCCAGCCGCGCGCTTTCCGTGCCTTCCTTTTCGTTTATATGCATGACAGGCGTCCTTTCAACGCTGCGTGGCCTCTATCAGAATAAGAAGTATATCACAAGTGTCACGATAACTAGCGATATAGTCGTGACTATCGTTCCGGCCTTCGCCATGTCACGCACATGTATGTGTCCCGAACCATAGGCTATCGCGTTAGGCGGCGTGCTGACGGGAAGTATCATCGCCGCGGACGACACAATCGCTACAACGAGTGCGCTCGACATCGGAGATACCGCGGATATTCCGACTACAATGGGAAGAAGCAGGTTCGCCGTGGCACTGTTCGATATGAATGTCGTCATGATCGCCGCAACCGCCGCAAGTAGGAACAATATCCCGAGCGTTCCCATCGATGCAAAATCTATCTGTGCGACCATCCATTCGCTCAGTCCGCTCTCTCTCATAGCCACGCCGAGACTCATTCCGCCGCCTACAATAAAGAGAATCCCCCATCCGAGTTCCCTGAGGTCGTCATCGTCGAGAAGCCTCAGCCCGAAGAAGATAACAAATGGTATCAGCGCGACTATCGAGGACGGTATCCCGTGAAGGGATGATGTCAGCCAGAGGATCACGACAAGCGTAAACACGGCTATTATGAATTTCGATCGCCTGTCGAGTGATTCTACCTCTTCAGATACTTCGAGTTCTACATGCTCTATCTTCGGTCTGAAGATAGTGTAGAGGACGAGCCAGCAGACCAGTAATAGCACGATCACGATCGGTACCCCGATGGACATCCAGCCCAGGAAGGACATCTCAAAACCAGACTGTTCCAGAAATCCCATGGCGATCGCGTTCGGCGGAGAACCGATAGGCGTGCCAATGCCGCCGATATTCGAGGCGAAAGGGATTCCCAGGATCATCGCCATTCTGAACGGCTCGTTGCCGGGTAAGGTGTTTACTACCGGGATGGCTACGGCCATCATAAGCGCTGTCGTCGCTGTGTTGGAGATCCACATCGACAGGAATGCGCACATCACCATCATCCCGAGCAGTACCGCTGCCGGTCTGGTTCCGACCCGGTGGAGCAGTTTTCTGGAAAGCCAGGTATCAATGCCGTAGCGTTTGACCGCCTGAGCCATTACGAATCCGCCGAGAAGGAGCACCACGACCGAACTGAAGAAAGGGTGGAGAAATATCATGTAGCCCGAGCCTGTCAGCCCGAGCGGCCCCCCGGTTCGTCCGAGAAGGATCACTTCCAGAATCACTACTATAAATGAGGTCACATAGAGAGAGAATGGCTCCAGGACCCAGAGTATCGCCGCCATTGTGAAGATACCGAAGGTCAGCCTGCCTGCCTCGGAAAGCCCGTCAAACGGCACCTTGCTTACCGCAGCTCCCGCCAGAAGGGCGATCGCCAGAATCATGACGGCTTTGCGGTTCTTTTGAGTGAGTATCAGCAGTTTCATCCCGAGACACCTTCTGTGCAGATGTATCAAACAGGGGGAAGATAATAGCGCAGGCAGACAATGTGAAGTGAAATCGGCAAGGTTTCGAATCGCCTTGACACCATGCCTTTAAGGCCGATAGCATCGAGAATGTAATAAATGCTCATCCAATAGAAAACAGAACGGAATACATGGAGGCCCAGGATGCCCGAAATCAAAAAGGTGCTCTTTACGACAGATTTTTCAGATCTTTCCAATCATGCCCTGCCATATGCGATCAAGATGGCGAAGATATACAACGCCGAGCTGATCATGCTCCACGCCGTCACGATCTATGACAATGATCCGAACGATCCTGATTATCATTTCCCATACCTTCAGACGTACTGCGAACAGGCGACAAAGAGCGCCGATGAAAAGTTCAGTGTCTGTTTTGAACGGGCAGGAGACTCGGGTGTCAAGGTGCGCAAGGCGCTCGCCCAGGGGATCTCACCTCACGCCGCCATCCTCGAGTTTATCAAGCAGGAGGGAGATATCGGCTTGGTCTGCATGTCTACACACGGACGTTCCGGACTGAAGCATGTCCTTCTGGGAAGTGTGGCCGAGAATGTGATCAGGTATTCTCCATGTCCGGTCCTGATCGTCAAGCAGACCGAGCACGAGTTTGTAGATCCCGACACGCATGAGGTCCACATAAGGAAGATCCTTTTCCCGTATGACTTTTCCGATGAGTCCCTGGAACCGGTCGAGATGCTGACCTCGGTCAGCAAGATAGGCGATGCTGAGATAATCGTGCTGCACGCCGTTGATGTGGAGATACCGCCTGTATACTATACGGCGGGAGTCACGTCGATACTGCAGCTTGATCCCGAGCTCGACGACAGGGTGGAAGCGAAGATGAAAACCGAACTCGGCAAATCCCTCGAAGGCTTCAATGTGAAGTATTTGGTCAAGGAGGGAAGAGCGGTCGACCGGATACGCGAGGCCGCTGAGGACGAGAAGGTCGATCTGATAATAATGGGGTCAGCGGGATCACACGGGGTCGGGGATTTTCTATTCGGGTCAACTTCGGCCAGGGTCATCCAGAAGGCTGTCTGTCCCGTTCTGATCATCTGATCCGTCGATCCGTTCACGGTACAGTTTTTTGAACGCGAACCACGCGAGCCATCCGAGCAGCGCTCCGATTATCATCCCCACGAGTACGTCCGAGGTCCAGTGAACCCCGATGTACACCCGTGAGTATGAGACAACCACAGCGACAAGAACCAGGGGCCAGAGGAACTTCCTGAATGCGAGGCCGAGGAAGAGCATCGCTCCGGTGATGTTCGTCGCGTGACTCGACGGGAATGACATAGAGGATTTGTAGCTTCGTATGACTTCGGCTGGAGTCGTCATCCAGCCTTCGGGTCCGTACCAGAAATGGACACTGCCAAGTACCTCGCATGGTCTGGACCTTGCGACCAGCGGCTTGAGGACAGATGCGGAAAGCTGATCGGTCGCCGCGACGAGAGGGATAAGCGTCAGCGCCACCCACCTTCCCCTGTTTCCTCCGAAGAGGACGAGGAAGATCCAGACGAGGAGCAGGACGATCCGGCTGCGCCGGAAATCGGTGATGATCGGCATGAGAACGTCCAGGACCGGTGTCGCGGCCTTTGTATTGAGGAGTCTGAAGACTTTAACCTCAAGGGAACCCTCGTCGGGGGCGGGAGGGGCCACAAAAGGCTTTTTGGCCAGAGGTTCAGTCGCCAGGGCGTCATGTACGGTCTTTTGTGAAACAGTCGTGGAATCCTTGACCGAGGCAGGGGCCTGGACCGTGGAAAGGACTGCGACCAGCAAGATCGCCGCGAGAGTTATTCTTGTGTGGAGGTTCATCGCTGGAAATCTACATCATCAGCATGAAGCTGGCAAGCAGGTATAGTTGATCCTATGAGGATGAGCCGTCGCTGACCATCTGCGGCTGGATGTGGAACCCGCCGACTAGAGATTCGAGGGAACCGGGGCTTTCCAGGAAAGGGAACTCGATCAGGACAGGATTGCCGGCATTCAGATGAAGCTCCTTCATGAAGCTGGAGCAGGTCTGGATAGATCCAGGCAGTGTCGCGAAGAATATATAATCAACGAGGCGAACGGCATCCTGCGGCCCCAGCGCGCACATGACTTGCTTCTTCGGGTCGTCGAACCTTTCTGCGTGGAACACGGGCTGCTTTCTCGTCATAAGCTGTCCGATCTTGAGGTACGCCCTCGTATTCGTTGTCCAGAAGGCTGGAATGTAGATGTGCCAGCGTCCCGCGGACTCCATACGGCCGAGTATATGCTCCAGTTCGGCTCGTGATGGCAGGCGGTTCGACATGTTGGAAGAATTGATGACAGCGGGCTGGCGAGCATCGGCCGAGCTGACTCCCATCATGTTCATCCCCAGTTCTGTGACCCAGTCCGATTCGGTGTTGTCCTGCTCGATCTTAGTCGTGGCTATCTTCTGCGATACCTCGGTCAGTCCGGTCATTATACTGGTGACATTCTTCCGCAGTGCGTCGACATCCGCTGTCACTACCCAGAAGGGCAGGTATACGATCTTGCCTTCACGCTCTTCCGGAGGGCTGGCCCTGTGAACTTTAAGAGGAGTCAGTCCCTCGTCGGTCAGCACGAAGCGCCGGAAGCATGTCCCGCACTGGAAGGTGACATACCTGCCCATAACGGGGAGTTCGCCCCCGCATTGGCTGCACTGAAGACGCTGTACTGTCAGCAGGCCGTCTGTCATAACTTTCCTCCGAACCAGCGTTCGAGCCTTTCCTGCATCCAGCGGTGCGGCGGCAGGACAGAGCTCGACTGGACCATGTCATAGATATAAACGGCTCCGGCGGCGATCGGCAGGAGGGGCCACCAGGTGGCGGCGAGTATCGCGGTGAACGCGGGAACGAGGAAGAACGACTTTGCCGATATCTTCTTCCATGTGGGGACGTCGCCGCGTATCACGTTGCCGTTGTTTCCATCGATCGTTATCGAGTAGATGCGGTCCGCATGGCGGTACCGCAGGATATATACGGGGTAGTAGTAGATCGAGAGCCTGTTGCCGAACAGCTCGAACCTGCTCGCCTTGATGAACGCGCCGGATGGCGCCGCCAGGGTCGTCATGTAGCTGGAGCCGTCGGTGCGTGCCTGAGCGGCTGTCTTCATCGGCAGGGCGATGTTCAGCTTGTCTTTCATGTCGTGTTCGAAGACGTTCCATTTCAGCATCTGCGTTCTCAGCGAGATGCCCTGCAGGCCGAGGTGCCTCAGCGAACAGGCAGGTGTCGACCAGTCGATACGCTTGAATGTCAGGCTGGAGAATGGCCTTCGTTCCTCTTCGGTACGTTTGACCATCCGGGTCCCGTTAGGACCGGGGACGGGCACTTCCGTCTCGTGCCTGATGACCTCGTCACCGCTGAGCCATCCCGACATCATCCCGTTCATCCTCCAGAAAGGCACGTTGATCATTCGAAGATCGATTATCGAGGCATGTCTCGCCTTGACCCGGCCGCCGGTCTTGTCTGACAGATGCTTCAGGGCGGCGAGCCTCGCCTTGCCTTCGCTGATCCGGGGATCGAGGATATAACCGCGGACGCCTCTCGGCCTGGTGACGAGCAGAGCGGCGTCGCAGTACTCGCAGCGGATGCTTCGTTCGCCCTCATGGACCCTGAGGGATCCGCCGCACGCACTGCAGCTCACGCCGAATGTCTCAGCTGACGTCATCGTCTGAGGCGGTATATCCTGAGCGGAACTTTCCGCCGGAGACTTATCGAGAACCTCAGTCACTTCTACCCGCAATCCTGGTCTTCAGAGCAAAGGCTCCCCATCCGGCAAGCGCGACGGCCATTATCACCAGTATCCTGGCCGGCGCCGAATGGCCGAGTTTTCCGATAAAGAGATAGGCGACAGCGATCGCCGCTGCCGCGATTACATTAGGCACGCTTACCGAACCCGGGCGTTCGGGTGGAAGTGCGTCGGCGAATACGTAGTAGCTCTCGCCCATGATGATCACGCGATATTTCTTCCCCGCGGCCTTGTACTGGACCCGATATACAGGGAGGAAAAGTATCCTCGCTGCCTGTGCGAGTATCCCGGCATCCTCGTCGAGGGGGAAGACCTTCTCTTCACCGGCCAGAGATTCATCGAAGAACCGGTACTGGCCGGCAGGTGGGAAGGACAGAGGCCCCAGACTGGACCATGTGTCCTTGCCGGGCTGGCCGAACAGGCGCCCCCTGTCATCCTCGAGCATCGTGTAGGGGATGTAGGCGAAATCGAGCTTAATATCTTTTGGAGAAGCGAGGCTTCTCGCCGCGAGAAATGACCGGAGCGCTTCTTCGGCGTGCCGGTCGTTCCGATCGTGAGGCAGTATGAGGCGCTCGGGCCCCCTGTCCTCCTCTACAGCGAGGGCGGAACCGCAGTAAGAGCAGAAGAGCATCTCCTGCCCGGGGTGTATACTGTTTTCGCCCCCGCAGAGGCGGCAATTAACCTGCATTGTCCTCTTTGTCCAGTCTTTCGCCGCAGCTCGTACAGAACTTCGTTCCAGGAGGCAGCTTCGCGTCGCAGTGCGGGCATGTCAGATCGACGCCGATCTCTTTTCCGCAATCCGAGCAGAATTTCGCCTCGGCAGGCAGTTCCGTGCCGCATTCCTGACAGCGGTTCATCACGACCATGTGTGTCCCGCAGTTCTGGCAGAACCTCGAGTCGGGTGTGATCTCATTGTGACATTTTGGGCACTCGAGCATCTCGATCGTGCCTGTGGCCGTCGCTGACGGCCTGCTTACGTTCTGGGCGAGCATGCCGGGTATCATCATTCCGAGGCCGGCTCCGAGGCCGACGCCCATTCCGCCGGCCGCTGACGCTCCCGCTCCGCCGCCGCCACTGCCGCTCGATGACGCGGCGTCACCCATCGCCTTGGCGGCCTTGAATTTGAAAAACTCGTCGAGATTGCCGACAGCCTCGAGACCGCTCCGCTCGTCGATCATCTTCTGGACCTCGGGGGGCGGTGTTATCGAGTTGATGAAGAAGTCGGTCAATTCCATCCCGTACTTCGAGAAGTCGTTGACGAGCCTCTCCTTGATCTCGACTGCCAGCTCGTCGTAGTACTGCGGAAGCTCGAAGATCGAGTCGAGTTTCTCGCCGAACAGGTCGTTGATCCTCGCGACTACCACGTCACGCAGATAGTTGCCTATCATATCGCTCGTGTAGACGCCCTGCGTTCCCACGACAGTGTTGATGAAGAGCACCGGCTCGGTGATCTTGAATGTGTAGATACCGAAGGCGCGCAGCCGCACGAGGCCGAGCTTGCTGTCCTTGAATGCGACTGGATCCTTCGTTCCCCATTTCTGGTTGAGGAACATCTTCATGTTTACGAAATATACCTCGGCCCTGAAAGGCGACTTGAAACCCCAGGGAAGGGAGAGGACCTTCGTGAGTATCGGAAGGTTCTTCGTCGTGAGCGTATGCCGTCCGGCGCCGAATATGTCGAGGCCCTTGCCGTCCTTGAAGAAGACACTGGACTGGTTGTCGCGCACTATGAGCTGGGCGCCCATTTTTATTTCTGCCGACCCCTCCGTGGGCATCCTGTGGACGATCTCCTCGCCTGTCTCATCGAACCACTCGAGGACTTCCATGAACTGTGACATACCGCCTCCTGACTGTAAAATTGCCGGTTCGGGCGCAAAAAGCTGCTAACTCGTTAAATTACACTGTGCCGGAGTTGTTTTTTGCAAGGCGGGTGCCAAAAAAAACCAGTTGTCATCTTTCGATTATATCCTGAATATCAACGGGAACCTGAAGAGGGTCGGGAGCGTACTAAACACAACTGTACTATCAGGGAGAATATTGTCAGTACTGCACAGGAGGTGACGGGGATAGTGTGAGACTTTTCGTGGATCTGTAATATCACTCTGAAGACTGGAGATTCATGATGAAACGTTTATTGATCGCCTCATTCGTACTTATCGCTCTGACAGCGAGCGTATCCGCACAGGAACTCAGCCGGAGCTACCTCGGCTTCAAGGGCGGAGTCAACTACGTTACGTTAAAAGGTGATAGTCTCGAAAACATGGACAATCTTACCGGCTATGCGTTCGGAGCGTTCTACCAGTACCGGCTCCATCCCCGGTTCGCCATCTCTCCCGAGGTCTACTACTCGCTCAAGGGTGCGAAGAACTCAGAAGAAGATATCAAACTTGAACTCGGGTACATAGATATCCCTGTTCTTTTCAAGCTGATGTTCCCGACCGAGAGCACTGTAACGCCGTGCGTATACGCTGGCGGATACTATTCCTTCCTGATGAGCGCAAAGGGTGAAGATCCCGACGTGAAGGATCGTGTCTCGGGTACCGACTACGGGGTGCTCCTGGGAGCGAGTGTCGACCTGGCTCTCAAGGAAGGCCGGCAGCTGGTCAATATCGATGTCCGCTACACCTTGGGGCTTGCCAATATTAACGAAGACCCCGAAGATACTGATGAGTTTACCAACGCCGGGTTCCAGTTCCTCATCGGATGGGGATTCAACCTGTAGGGATTATAGGAGAACTTTTATTAGAGGCGCGGTGCCCTGCACCGCGCCTGTTTTGTTGATTTTATTATTGGCTGCATTGACGATAGCGCGAAATGGTTGTTAATGTCACGTCTCCTGGAGGGGGAAGTAAATGAAGAATATTTTCCTGGTTGTATTCTTTCTGTGTGTCTTCGCTGCCGGCAGTGTGACGGCAGGGGGCCTTGATTTCGGTATCAAGGGCGGGATCAATGTCGCCAATTTCCACGGCGATGATTCAGATGGCGAAGGCGACTGGAAAACAGGTTTTGCAGGCGGCATCTTTTTCGACTGGGGGATCACTACCCTGTTCGGAATACAGCCCGAGCTTCTCTATGTCCAGGACGGCTCTCAGACGAAATTCCTCGATATAGACTGGAAGTTCAAGTTCAATTACCTGCAGGTGCCGGTGCTCGCGAAGGTCGATCTTCCGGTGGGCGGCTCACTGATCCCCGTGCTCTATGCCGGCCCATATGTCAGTCTGCTGCTCGATTCCAAACTTACTCTCGAGGCTGACGACAACGATGCGTCGCTTGATCTCAAGGACTACACGATGTCGTACGATGCCGGCCTTGTTTTTGGCGCCGCGATTGAGTTTGGCCTGGGATCGGGTAAGATGATCCTGGAAGGACGCTACAATCTCGGCCTGACGGAAATTGACGATGGGATCGGTGGAGGTATCCTCGGCATCGAGGACGCCGAGACGACCGATCTTAAAAACGAGTCATGGATGATCATGGCCGGGTTCGCATTTTAACAAGGGAGATGAGAGATGAAACGTATTCTCGTAATTCTGGTCGTCGTGATGATGTTCGCCGTTTCTGCTTCTGCCCAGTCAGAAAAAGCGTTCGGGCTCAAGGGCGGAGTCAGCATGTTCAAGCCGTACGGCGATGATGTGACTGACGCCAATTACCACACCGACTATGCGATCGGTGTCTTCTATTACCACCCGTTCAGCGAGATATTCGTGCTCCAGCCCGAGCTCTATTACTCGGTAAAGGGTGGGAAAGGGGAGGACGAAGGCGTTGAGGAGACTCTGAGGCTCAGCTACATCGATATTCCGGTCCTCCTGAAATTCAATCTGCCCCTAGAGGGTAAGAGCTGGGCCCCGAACCTGTACGCCGGGCCCTACCTGGCGTTCCTTATGGGAGCGGACGTAGACGGTACCGACGTGAAGGATTCAACAGTACCGATTTCGGCCTTGTTGTCGGAGCTGGCGCCGATTTCCATCTGAGCGAGGGAAAGCATCTGCTGGAGCTCGACTTCCGCTACTCGATGGGATTCACGAAGATATATGATGCAGACCAACAGGATATTGAGGCATTCAACAACGGGTTCCAGTTCCTTCTCGGGTTCGGATTCAGCCTGTAGAATCGACTCGGATCTGACTTCAGACGGGCGTGGTGCGCATTTCGCATCGCGCCCGTTCTTGTTGGAACCGCTGCATTTACTGTGTATAATCTCGACCTGAGCCGTTTTCTGGTGTATAAGGAATCGTAATATGTCTGACAGCAAGATAAAAATATGCGTGATGCTGCCGAAGCTCAAGATCGGCGGTGCCGAGATGCAGGTCCTCGGGCTTCTGGCCAATCTCGACCGTACCCGGTTCGAGCCGCACCTCTGTCTGCTCAACAAAGGGGACGCGAAGATGGAAGAGGCGGCGAGGCGCAATGTCGAGTCGCTGACCATTCTAGATTTCCGCTGGAGAAAACTGCCTGTCGTATTTCCGCGCCTCGTTCGATATCTCAAGGAGGGGGGATTCGACATACTTCATGCGCATCTCGCCCTCGCCGATTCACTTGGCCGGATCGCCGGCAGGAAGGCCGGTGTCCCGGTCCTTATGACGACCGAACACGGCAAGCATCTCTGGAAGGGCAGGCTTTACCTCATGATGGAGAAGTGGCTGGCCCGTTCAACCGACATGCGCATATGTGTCAGCGATGATATAGCACGTATACGGGTCAACCGCGAAGGCACCCCTGAAGATAAACTGACAGTCATACCGAACTCTGTCGATCCGGCCCTTCTCCGGGGTGCGGTCAAGGGACGGGCCGCTGTTATGGCTGAATTCGGGTGGGATGTCGAGGATCCGCTGATCGTCACGGTGGGAAGGCTCGTAGTGGCCAAGGCCTATCCGTCCCTCGTGGAGGCGATATATTTTCTGAAGGACGAGTTCCCCGGGGTCAGGTGCCTTATCGCAGGCGACGGCCCCTGCCGCGGAGAGATAGAGGAGGCCGTAAAGAAGTTCGGGGTCTCTGATAATGTCTCTTTGCCGGGCGCCAGGGATGATATCCCCGACCTTCTGTCAGCCTGCGACATATTCGTCCTCTCGTCGGTAAGGGAGGGGCTGCCCGTCTCGCTTCTCGAGGCGATGGCAGCCGGCTGTGCGATAGCTTCTACGAATGTCGGCGGGATACCCGAAGCAGTTAAGGATGGAGAGAGTGCCCTGCTCGTTTCACCGGGTGAACCGAGGATACTGGCCGGCGCGATCGGCCGTCTGCTGAGCGGCAGGGAACTCGGCGCGCGGCTCGGAGAGAATGCCTCCCGAATCATAGATGAGAGATACAGCGCATCAGCCATTACCAGAGAGATAGAGGATATCTATACGCGGCTCACTGCCGCTGCAAGAGGTGAGGACGATCGGAGCTCCTGAAGTCTGCAAGAACCGTAATCTTGCCGAAGAAACAGGCAGGTCGCGCGGCGTTCCCGTCGTGATGTATCACGGTGTGGGCCCTGACCGTCCCGGCTGGATCTGGAACTTCCTGCTGACCCCGGTCGATGTGTTCGAGGGGCAGATGAAAGCCCTGCGGGACGGCGGATGGACGACGATCACTCTCGCTCAGCTGCATGCCCATCTTTCCTCAGGCGATCCCCTTCCGGAAAAACCGGTGGTCCTGACATTCGACGACGGGTATCTCGACAACTACGTCCTTGCCTGGCCGATACTGAAGAAGTACGGGCATCGAGCCGTGATCTGGATGACCACCGATTTTATCGATCCTTCACTGGAACCGAGGCCGACGCTGGAGAGCGGGGCCGAAGGCGGCGCCTGGAAGTCGGGGATGCCGGTGAGCGGGTTCCTTTCGATGGCTGAGATGAGGCTCATGGAAGCTTCGGGGCATATCGAGATACAGAGCCACGCCAGGACGCATACATGGTATCCGACAGGGCCGGAGGTCGTAGACTTTCACAGGCCGATAGGGGTCGATGGGTACACACCTCCGCCATGGCTCGCGTGGAACAGATTTCCCGAGAGTAAATACGAATATATGTCACGTGGGAGGGAAGACGAGATACCATACGGGACACCGGTCTATCGGCATTCCAAGTCACTCGAGGCGCCGAGGTACTATCCCGATCCAGCCCTTTCTGCAAGGCTTGTCGAGCACGTAAAAGAGAATGGCGGGGATAATTTCTTCGCGAGAGAAGGCTGGCGCAGCGAGCTGGAGGGGATAGCGGCCCAGAACCCACCGGCAGCCGACAGTGTGGAGACACATGCTGAGTATCTCGAGAGGGTCCTTTCCGAACTGACCGAATCGAAGCGGATACTCTCCGAGGGCCTCGGCCACAGTATCGATTTTCTCTGCTGGCCGGGCGGCGGCAGGAATCCGGAGGTCCTTGAACTGGCGAAGAAGGCCGGGTATCTCGCCACTACGACCCACTACCAGGTGATGGAAAAGAGAAATGTATTCGGGCAGGATCCGTCCGAGATAGGACGGATAGGGAGCGGCTCGCCATGGGTCTGGAAGGGAAAACTCTTCCGCAGGACCGACCCTGGATTCTTCATATCGATACTGGAAAACTTTGCCGGGGAGCAAAATACGATTTGGACGATGAGATTCTATAAATTAAAATACCTTCTGTGCCATTATCTTACAGGTACCAGATAACCGATTACTTAACCGTGGAGTTGCTCCGGTCTATGTTCCCGCCTCTTCCTGAATCAGTCGTCAGAAACATAGTGTATCCCGTATACAGGGGATTCCGCAGGGACAGGGTCCTCGATATACTGGATCAGCTCGAGCACAACCAGTTCCTTCCCGAGAGGGAGATCGAGGATCTGAAGTGGAGAAAGCTGACCGTGCTGCTCGAGGCTGCCGGGCGCCATGTTCCATATTACAGGGATCTCTTCGAGAGTGAGGGCATCGATCCTTCCAAGTTCGAGAGTCCGGCGGATATGGTGAAGATCCCTTTCCTGACCAAAGAGATAATACGCGGCGAAAAGAGACGGATGATCTCGAAGGACCCCCTTCGCAGGGGATATCTCTCCAGTACGGGCGGATCGACGGGAGATCCGCTCTATTTCTGGGCGGACAGTGCCGCCGGCCCCGTGCGGCGCGCTACGACGATGAGGGGATATCGATGGACAGGATTCGACATCGGCGGCAGGCAGGCGCTGCTCTGGGGGTTCAATCTGGACCGGCCGGTGAAAGAACGGATCTCTGAAGGCGCGAAGAATTTCTTCAACAATATATTGACCCTTTCCTCCTTCGAGATGACTCCGGAAACGATGAAGCTGTACGCATCCAGGATGAGGCGGTTCAGGCCGTCGATCCTGATCGGTTATCCTTCGGCCCTGGCGACATTCTCCGAGTTCTGTCGCGACACGGGTGTATGGCTGCCCTCACCGAAGGCCGTCGTGACGGGAGGGGAGAGACTCTTTCCTCACCAGAGGGACCTGATCGAAGAGGCGTTCCACACAGATGTATATGACCGTTACGGCAGCAGGGAGTTCTCCGCTGTCGCGCATGAATGTTCCGAGCACAAGGGGCTGCATGTCTTCAGTGACCTCTTTCATGTCGAGGTGATCCACGAGAGCGGAAGGCCCGCGCAGAGTGGAGAGATAGGTGAACTCGTCATCACTGACCTGACAAACCTTTATATGCCGTTCATCAGGTACAGGACCGGCGACCTCGCGATGCCTACGGAGAGGAAGTGTCCATGCGGCAGGGGGCTTCCGCTCCTGGAGAAGATTGAGGGCCGATCATTCGATTCCATCGTCACGCCGGGCGGCAAGAAGGTCGGCGGGTTCTTCTGGACCTGGCTTTCGAGGGCCGTTCCCGGAATCGACAGGTTCCAGATCGAGCAGCGGGACCGTTTCGGCATCGTCTTCCGGATCGTCCCCGGTGAAGGCTGGAGCGACGATCACAAGGAGGTCCTCACCGCAAAGATAAAGGAGAACTGCTGCGATGATTTCCGCGTCGATTTCCAGATAGTCGACGAGATTCCCCTGACTCCGGCAGGCAAGGCGAAATTTATCGTATCCAATATTGAAGAGAGACTCGTTATCAAATCGAAGATTCACAAGGCGAACATCAGCGGCGATGCGCCGGAGGAGAATGACTGCCTGAGGATAGACTCGAAACTGCTGGAGCTCGGCAATGTCGCTCCTTTCGAGAAGGTGCTGATCGTTAACGCGACGAGTGGGGCGAGGCTCGAGACCTTCGCGTTCGAGGCTGAAAGCGGGAGCGGGGATATCATCGCGTGCGGAGCCGTATCGCGGCTGTGCCGTCCTGGCGATGAGATAAGCATCATGGCATTCACCTGGTCGACCGGTGAATCGGGGGATTTCAGCAATATACTGGTCGACGAGGATAACAGGTTCGTAAGGTATCTCACGGAGAAAGCCGGCGACAGGATTTGAGAGGCGTTCCTGCCATGAATCGGCTTTTCAACAGGCCGGGTTTATACTATATTCCAAATCATGAAACGACTTCTGCTCAAATCGATGATCCTCAGGGCCAAAGTGACGCAGGCCGATCTGCGTTACGTGGGCAGCATCACTATCGACGAGGACCTTATAGACAGGGCTAACCTCAGCGAGCACGAGAACGTGCATGTCGTCGACCGTACCAACGGACACAGGCTCCAGACCTACGTCATCAAGGGCGAGAGGGGTACCGGTGTGATAGGGATGAACGGCGCTGCGGCCCATCTTATCAATGATGGTGACGAGATCGATATCATGGCATACAGCTGGTCCTCCGGGGAGGCCCGCCCCGTCCTCATAGAAGTCGATTCGAAAAACAGCTTCAAGGGTTACGCCGGCTGACCCGCCGGGACGAATGATGTTCAAGAGAAACCTCAGACTTTTCACCCTCCAGGGAATTCCTGTCGAGATCAATATCTCATGGCTGCTCGTCCTCGGGCTCATGACATGGTCGTTCGGCACCGGTTTTTATCCTGAATCATACTCCGATATCTTTTCACCGACAGTGATATGGATACTCTCGCTGCTCACCGCCCTGATGCTGTTCCTTTCGATACTTATCCATGAGTTCAGCCACTCTATCGTTGCGGTAAGGGGCGGACTGCCGATCAGGAGGATAACTCTCTTCATGTTCGGCGGCGTAGCCCAGATGGGGAGGGAAGTCGACGAACCAACGCTCGAACTGAGGATGGCAGCGGCCGGTCCGCTGATGACCCTCGTACTCGTGGGGATCTTTATCGGCCTGTCGTTTCTTACGGGGAGGGTGCCTTTTCTGTCGGTGCTGTTCTTCACGGTAGGAGCGATAAACATCGGGATATTCGCCTTCAACATGGTTCCGGGATTTCCCCTCGACGGCGGGAGGATCCTCAGAGCGATTATCTGGAAGAAGACAGGAAATGTAAGGCGGGCGACCTCGATTGCTGCGGGTGTGGGGCAGGCCTTTTCGTATGTCCTGATGGCGGGTGGGGCCTTCAACCTGTTCGTGTACGATAATTATGTAAGCGGGATATGGATGGTATTTATCGGGCTGTTCCTGAGGCAGTCGGCGTTGAAGAGCTCCAGGCAGGCCGCTTCGAAGAAGTCATTCGGCGAATTGAAGGTAAGGGATATAATGCGGACAGATGTGGCCGTGGACGGTCTTTCGATAGATCAAGAGGGCCCCGTCGTGAAGCCGGAAGACCCGCTCTGGGCCCTTTACGTCCCGCTGATGCAGCAGGGACGCGGCATCATACCTGTAGCCGGACCTGACGGACGCCTGGCCGGCTTCGTGACGAGAAGGGACTTTGCCGCCCTTCTCGGGGGGATATCTTCCGCGTAAGTCAGGAACCGGATCCGGGATCTATTCCTGTTCTTCCACACTGCTCGAGGTCTCGTCCTCGAGAAGAGTGCTGACTCCGTACTTGGTCGTCTTTTTTTCTCTGAGGCTTCTGTCTTTCCTGTGCTTGAAGCCTTCGCTAACCCGCTTTTCCTTGTGCTTTGACCTGTGGTTGTTTGGTTTCCTCTTCAAACCGGTCGCTCCTTTCCAGTCCCCTGCACTAACGAATCGTTTCCAACCGGGACTTTGCAAGATTTGTGACAACATCACCAGGAGTCATGTTTTTTGGCAAAGGAGTTTAATTGCTTGGGAATAAATAAAATAAAAAGGGCCGGAAGGCGTTGCATAACGCCTTTCCGGCCCACTCACTATTATTCTATTTCATTTTGAGAACGGCTGAAAGGAATCCTATTCGGTCGCCTTCGGCCTGTTCTTCTCGAATTCAGCCTTGTCTATCTCGACGTTGTACTCGATCGTCTGCCAGGTCATCTCACGGTTCTTCGTCCCGTTGACGTATGTCGTTTCGTGGAAGGGGACGAGGTAGCCGTTGACCGGACGGAAATCGTCGTAGATGTTGTGGTTCCATCCACCCTGATCACCCTTGTCGAGGCTGCGTACGGGAAGCCACGTCTTGCTATCCAGATCGAAGAATACCGTGTCGGCACCTTCGATGGCGGCGATCCTCGTAAAAACGATGTCCGCCAGCAGTGAATCCGGTTCGACATCTGGAACTATATAGAGCGTGTCGGCATTCTCCAGATAGTAAGCGATCCCGTCGACGGTCTTGAGCCCCTTCTCGAGCTGGGCCGTGTACCGCGCGTTCTGCCTGACGCTGAGGTTGACCATGACCCAGGCTTCACCGGTGTTGTAGGTGTACCTGAAGAAGAACGGATGGTCGTAGGCGCTGTAATCCTGGTCCAGGACCATCATGTCCGGCTTCTGTATAAAATATGTACAGTCAGCTGTCAGGTCTCCCCAGCCTGGCCAGTTCGTCATCATCTGGCCCTTGCTCACGGATGTCTTCCAGCCAGTCGCTTTTTCCAGTCCCCCGAGCGCCTTGACCGATCTCTCAGCCATTCCCTTCGCGTCGGTCGGCCCCCCGCTGCAGCCGGAGAGATGGATGGCCGACACCACCATGAGGCAGACGGCCAGAAGGGCCAGTGACGTTTTCATTCCTGATATCCTCATCTCGTTACTCCCCCTCTTGTCAGACGACCAGTTCATCGTGTGCCCTTACCAGTTTCGATCTGACGTCGATACCGTACGGGCAGCTCGACGTGCAGTGTCCGGCGCACGAAGCGCACTGTCCTGCCCGGCGCGACTCTGGCAGTTTCGAGTACATGCTCATCGCGTACTTTTCCATGCCGTAATTATTGAAGTAAAGTCTGTACCTGAGGATGTCATGCACGGGGACATCGTTCGGACAGGAACCGAAACACCCGTCACAGCCCGGCCTGCAGTAGTCGCTTCCGAGCAGCCCGCAGTATCCCTCGAGTACCTTCTTTTCCTTCATCGACATGTCCGGCCTGCCCGATACAGCCACGAGCTCGTCGATATCCTCGATCGTACCCATGGAGATGCAGATCGTGTCAATGTTCGGCTGAGCAAGCATCCACTTCGTGAGGGCCTGTCTCGCCGTACGGCCGTCTTTCATGTAATCGGAATAGTCGATCTTCCTGGCGGCGGAAAGGCTCTTCATCGCCACGACGGCGACGCCTTTTTTCTTCGCCTTTACCAGAACGGGCTCGAGCCCCTTCGTAAGCAGGTTCATGCCCGGCATGATCATATTCGCGTCGGTGTTGTCGAGGAGCCAGTCGAATTCCTCGACCATCTTCGGCCCGTGAGAGCTCGCGCCCCAGGCAAGTACCTTGCCGGCCTTTTTTGCTTTGGCGAATGCCTCCTGGATCGCCGGGTTCTGGAGCCTCTCCAGCCCGCCGAGGTTGGGGTCGCCGATCGAATGAACCAGGCAGCAATCCACGTAATCAGTGTTGAGACGCTTGAGGCTCTCCTCGATCGCCGTCGTGATCTGCTCTTCCGTTGTCTCGGTCGTAAAGAGCTCGGGCTCAAGCTTCGTCGTTACATAGAGCTTGTCACGTTTCGCCGGGAAGATCTTCCCGATGACGACTTCCATGTCGAAGTACTGCCTCGCTGTATCGACATAGTTGATCCCGCGCTCTATGGCGTACTCGAGCTGGGCGGGGTCCTGCATCCTCGCGTTGCCGAAAGAGATGTCGGAGACCTTCCAGCCGGTAGAGCCGAGGGGCCTGTAGTCCAGGATCTGCGGCTTGGCGGCTTCCTTGCCCTCCTGTACGGGGGTGGAGCCCAGAACCTTGCCAGCGCCGGCGATTCCTATTCCGGCCCCGACAATCCCCGCCATTCCGTGGCCGAGGAACGATCTCCTCGATAATTCCTTCTTTTCTCGGTCCATAATGCACCTCGCTTTCGCGTGCTACTCCGTACCTTCTTCTTCTTTTTCTTCCTCCAGCTCAAGGCCGTAGCTCTCATGTATCAACAGGGGAGGCATCGGGCCGTCGAGAGGGTTCTTGTCCCTGACGTACCAGTCGTACCACTGCATGTGTCTGTATAATACGTCTATCCGGCCGGGCTGTTTCCTGTTTCCGTGTCCCTCGCCGGGATACTGGACCAGGCGGACTGCCGGGTGATCGTTCATCTTAAGGCGCCTGTGGAACTCGAGGGACTGGGAGGGATGCACCCTTGTATCCGCCGCACCGCCGATGATCAGCACGGCGGTCTTGCTCTGATGGGCCCAGAATATCGGGCTGCGCTTGAGACTGAACTCCCACTGTTCCCAGTTCGCGTCGAGTTTCTCGCCCGAATGCACGTACAGTTCCTCATACGGTATGTCGGTCGTTCCACGCTTGCTCACAAGATCGCTGATCCCGACGAACATGGTGACGGCCCTGACCTTCTCCGTGTAGTACCCGGCGAACCAGGCCGCGGCGAATCCGCCGTACGAGCCTCCTCCGAGGCCGACACGTGAACCGTCGGCTATTCCCATGTCGACGAGGAAATCTATCGCGTCGGCACAGTCGTCGAATTCCTTGCCTGCAGCGTCTTCGTAACCCTGCGCTGCGAACTCGACACCGTACCCAGTGCTTGCCCTGTAGTTGGGATAGAATACGACGTAACCTTTGCCTGCCAGCGCCTGCGCGGGGTGGAAGTAGGAGCCGAGCCACGTGTTTCTGTAGTGGGACTCGGGGCCGCCGTGAACGGTTATGATAGTCGGGTAACGCTTTCCTTCAGCATAGTTGACAGGATAAACGAGGATTCCCTCTATCTCGAGACCGTCTCGCGCCTTGTATTTGACGACTTCCTGGCGGCCGAGTTCTCTCTCTGCTATCCATGGATTGAATGTCGTGAGGCGCTTGAGTTCCTTGTCGCCTTTCTTCCAGTAGAATACGTCGCGGGGGATCTCCGGTGACGATCCGGTAAAGGCGAAATGCTTGAAGTCCTTCGTGAAGTGAGGGGTGTTGAAGACGATCCCCGTCTTTTTGCCGTCGAGGATGACCTTACGCTTGCCGCCCTTTGCGTTGACAGTGCTCAGCGTGTTCCAGGCTCCTTCTCCGGCGAGGTAGCATACCGTGCCCTTGTTCTGCCAGCCTACCCAGTTGATGTGGCCGCGGAAATCCTCGGGAGTAAGGTTGACCGGCAGGCTGCCCGATACGTTTACGACATATGCCTGGCTGACCGCGTGGTCGGACCGTGTCAGGGCCGCTGTGTACGCGAGTTTCTTTCCGTCAGGACTGAACGCGAACCCGCCCAGTTTGCCTGGATTATCAGTCAGACGCCTCGTTTTTCCGGTCTCGATATCGAGGATGTGGATCTTCCTGAACATGTAGATGTGATCGATGAGATTCATCGGGCATGTGGCGATAGCAGCGTGCTTCCCGTCGGGGCTGAGTTCGAAGCCGGCGACATGGATCCCCTCGGTGACCTTTTCGCCTTTTACTTTCTCGCCGCACTCCCCGAATTTTCCGATGTATAGCTCACGGATGCGCAGATTCTCCTCGTAATAGATGAATCCGTATCCCTTGTCGTCGAGTGTCTTCTCGAGCTTGGGTTTCTCCTGGGTCTCGAGCCAGGCGACTCCGCTGCCGTCGGGAAGCCACCGGAACGATCCGGCGCCTACCTTCGAGTCGGTCACCTGCACTGATTCGCCGCCGTCGACAGGTATCATCCATACCTGGGTCTTCGCTTTTTCTCCGCGGCGCATCGTGAAACCGATCTTCTTTCCGTCCGGGTTGAAGCGGGGCGAGCCCACGTTGACCTCGCCCGTGATAAAGGGCAGGATCTCGCCTGTCTTCGTGTCGACGATGTAGAGCTCGGAGTATGCTCCGCCGGCCTTTTCCTTCGCACAGCGTGGAACGCTCAGTGTATAGGCGATCCATCTTCCATCGGGACTTATGTCGGCGTAGTAAATGCTTTTGATGCTGAGCATGTCCTCAGCTGTGACGACATCGGCGAAAGCCGGTGCCAGTAATGCGGAAAGCGCCGGTATCATCAGGGATAACACCAGCGCCGCAAGGAAGTTGGATCTTCCGGACATGAACATATCGATGCTCCTTCCGTTGAACTGCGGGATTCTTTGATTAATTCAATGCAACGGAGATTATACACATGAGCGGGCGTTTTGGGTATTACAAAAGGAAGGCCGGGAAATAGAATCCCGGCCCTCCTCGAAGCGCGTAATGGTGGTTCACGCCTATCTGAGAAGTATCATCTTTACGGTGATGATCTCCTTGCCCGCTTTGAGCCTGCAGAAGTAGGCGCCGGAACCGGCCGCGTTTCCGGAGGCGGACATGCCGTCCCAGGTCGCTGAATGCCACCCTGCTCCCAGGGCACCGCCTTCCAGTTCCCTGATCAACCTCCCTGATACGTCGTATACGGTCAGCGAGATCTCGTTCTGTTCCGGAAGGTAGAACGAGATCGTAGTGGAGGGGTTGAACGGGTTCGGGAAATTCTGCTGGAGAGTCAGCGGGATCTCGGGCGTCTGGACCTTTTCAGAGACGAAGAAGATCCTGCTTTCCTCACTGTCGTCGATATCGACACGATATGTGTATTCACGTCCCCCGAGAATATTCCGGTCGATGAACGCAAAGTTCATGTCATCGCGCTCGACCTCCGCGTTATCTATCGCCTGCCATGTCTCGCCAGCGTCTTCCGAACGGTTGATGTGGAACACGGTGCCTTCTTCGATGCTGGCAACTGTCCACCTCAACGCGACGGTTCCTTGCGACCAGTTTGACGAGAAAGACTGCAGCTGGGACGAAACGGCGCTGGCTCTTATTACCGCCCACTCGCTCTCATTGCCGTGGATGTCAATTGCGGACACCTTGTAATAGAAGACAGATGAGAGACCCCAGTCCGGATCTACAGCAGCGTTGACCATCGGAGAGGCGATGAGGTTCTCCGCTCCGGGAACAAAATCCTCATCATCCCCGCGGTACACCGCGTAGCGAAGCAGATCGCTCTCTGTATTGGCGTCCCACTCAAGAAGCAGGTCAGCCACTGCGGGATAAGCCTGCAGGCCCACAGGCACGCAGGGGGAGAGGTTGTCGACCGAGTATCCGCTGTCGACGGCTGAATCGTAAAAATAATAGTCATTGTGCTCGACCGCGCTGACCATGAAGTACTGCCAGCCTGTGCCGAGTGCGGTCGAGTCGTGCAGGCTCGGGACCGTCGCAGCATAATTCTCATGCATCCTCGCCGGTGCATCCAGTATCCACTCCCACGCGAATCCGGCGCTTCCTTCAGGGATCCTGATCCGCCGGTCGGGATCGGACATTAGGAGGGGGTCGGGATCGTCGAATTCGATCCTCCGCCAGATAGAGTAGTGATTGATCTCTCTATAGGCTTCGACATCGAAGTCACTGCCCGACCAGATTATCGTCATCTTTTCGCCCTGGTCCCCGGGCACGTCACTGACAGAGACGATCGATGGCGAATGATCTACTGGTGGTGGCGGGGTAAATTCGGCGAGGACCCTCTGCACATAGACGTCGAAATCCGAGCCGGTCCTGTGGTCGTACCAGGAGATGAACGCCCCGCCGTCTGTGTCGCTTATCAGGCGGGCCAAAGACTGCACATCCCCGGCCGTACAGACCGGCAGGCCCGCTTCTCCCCACTCTATAACGCCGGAGGCATCCACTTTCTGCGCGAAGATATCGCCACTGGAGCCATTCCTGAAATCACGCCAGCTTATTATCACGCCCCCTGATCCGTCGGGCACTATGAAGGAGTATATCTGGGCTCCGGGAGCGTCCGCGAGCCGGGTCTCTGACGCCCAGTCCAGTGTGCCGCCGGACAGGATCCGCCTGATATATATATCGGTGTCACTATACAAATTCTCGTCTCCGTAATCACCCCATGTTATGAACGCACCCTGGGCACCGTCCGACTCGATCCAGGGATGTTCAAGCCGGCCGTTCGAGGTCTCTACTACCTGGCCTCCGGCCTGCCAGAGCATGGCACCGCCGGGATCCATCCTCTGGGCGTAGAGGGTGTATGATACACTCTCTACGTTTCTCGGCCAGGCAACGATGGCGCCGCCGGCTCCGTCAGCGGTGATCGCCGGGTAGTAATTCATGCCCCCGACAAACGATCCGACGTTTGTCTGGTTTCCAGGCCAGAGAGTGTCTCCGGAAGCGTCGATTCTGCGCACGTGCAGGTCACCCCAGTAGTCGTCCATATAACTGACCGCGTGCCAGGCTATTATGGCGCCCCCGGCTCCGTCTGTCACAGCCTTCGAATGGTACTGCCAGATGTCACTGCCCATTGGAGTCGATATCCTGACTCCGTCCGGAGCCCACAGTTTGTTCCCAGCCGAATCGAATCTCTGAGCGTATATGTGATACCATCCCTCTCTCGCATCGGGCCAGATGACGATGACGCCGCCGGCATCGTCGGGAACGAGGTACGGTCTGTACTGGTCGCCCGTCGTCGAGCAGATGCGGATGCCGTTCGGGGCCCAGAGGGGATTGCCGTCGGAATCGAGCCACTGAATATAGAGATTGCGGTCCGGGCCACCGTCCCTCAGGTCTGCCCAGGCGACGAACGCTCCACCGGCACCGTCCCCGGCCAGGACCGGTCGCTCCTGTTCGCCATTCGCCGGGCATACCGCAACACCGTCCTGCTGCCATAGCATCAGGCCGTCCGCCCCGAATCGCTGCGCGTAGATCTTTGAGTCAGGATCGCGGTAATCCGTCCATACGATCACCCCGCCTCCCGCTCCGTCCTCGGTGATGTTCTGGTACCGCTGGTGGCCCTGTGCGGCGCAGACAACGTTTCCGTTCTCATACCATTCGGCTGAGACTCGAGATACAGGGATTGTCACAAGGAATAATACGAGAAAAGCAGCAACAAACCTGTTCATGAAGTCACCCCTCTCGCGCCATAGTCAGCGCATCATGATTTTGGATTGCCCACTTCACTGCAGAATGTTAGAATCGTCCGGATTATATCATATCTCGATGAAGCCTGTAAAGGCGTGCTGATAAATTAATTTACGAGAAAGGGGTGCCATGTCAGAGCAACCGACAAGGCTTCCGCCCGAAGCTTACAGGGAGCTGAAAGAGGAAGAGACCTATCACCCGATAGTGCCCGCCAACGAATCACCGTTCGAGATCACTATGAGGTCAGTGGTGATCGGTGTGATCATGGCGATGGTTTTCTCGCTCGCTTCGGCCTACCTGGCCCTCAAGACGGGGCAGGGGATGGAGGCGGCGATACCTATTGCGATCATAGCGATCGGTATCACCAACTTCTTCGCTCGCAGGAGCACGATCCTCGAGAACGTGATCATCCAGTCGATCGGGGCCGCCTCGAGCGCGGTGGTGGCGGGAGCGGTATTCACAATACCGGCCCTCTACATGCTCGACATCGAGGTGACCTTCTGGCACATATTCCTCACCGCTTTCTTCGGCGGCTGCCTTGGTGTTCTCTTTCTTATTCCACTGCGTGATTACCTGATGGTAAAGGAGCACGGCAAGCTCCCATTCCCCGAGGCGATGGCGACGACCGAGATCCTCGTTGCGGGGGAGAGCGCGGGCAAGCAGGCAAAGACACTCGCCTGGGCGGCGCTCGTCGCGTTCCTCTTTGATCTCTGCATCCTTACCTTCACGATGTGGAAAGAAGTGATCACCTTCCACGCGGTCGGCATCGGGAGATGGCTTGAGAACAAGTTCTCGATGGCGTTCAGGATCGACGGGCTCTCGGCCATAGTCGGACTCGGCTATATCGTCGGCATCAAGTACGCCTCGATAATCGCGGCCGGCAGTTTCCTTTCCTTCCTGGTCCTCATACCGCTTGTGAAGTTCGTCGGCGGGGGCCTCGAGATGGTAATACCGCCGGGCGACGTTCCTATCTCGCAGATGTCGGTCGACGATATATTCGTCAACTACGTGCGCCTGATCGGTATCGGCGGCATCGCCGGAGCGGGCCTGATGGGGATCATCAAGTCGATCCCTTCTATAGGAAAATCGTTTGTCCTCGGCATCAAGGGTATCGCAGCCTCGAGGCAGGAGGGACACGAGGATGTCAGGACCGAGCGCGACATCAGCATGCGTGACGTGATGATAGGCGTCGCGGCGATCGCAATCTGCCTGTGGCTTTTCTTCCGCGGCGGTGTTGCGAACAGCCTCGTCGCGACGGTCGGTGTCCTTCTCGCACTCGGCATCTCGTTCCTCTTCACCCTTGTCGCCGCGCGTGCGATCGGGCTTATCGGAACGAACCCGGTATCTGGAATGACGCTGACTACACTGATCATCACGAGCGTGATACTTACCCGCATCGGCCTGTCCGGCAAGCCGGGGATGTTCGTAGCTCTTATCATCGGAGGAGTTGTCTGCACAGCCCTTGCAACGGCGGGAGCATTCGCGACAGATCTGAAGATAGGTAGATGGATAGGAGCGACACCGAAGAACCAGCAGATGTTCAAGTTTCTCGGTATATTCGTCTCGGCTGTCTTCTGCGCCCTGGTGATGATGCTTCTGGCGAACACCTATACGCTCGGTTCGATGGAGATGCCCGCGCCCCAGGCTTCGGCGATGAAGGAGATCATTTTCGGTCTTATGGGGCCGGAGGCTGGAGTGCAGTGGCTTCTCTTTGCGTTCGGAGTGATAATCTCGGTGATCCTCTGGATGGCCGGCGTACCGGCCCTCGCATTCGCGCTTGGAATGTACCTGCCGATACAGCTCAACACCGCGGTCCTGCTTGGAGGAGTGATCGCGTGGTTCGTCGGTAGAAGCAGCAAGGATGAAGGTGTCATCAAGGAAAGAAAGGGAAGGGGTATCCTCGTTGCTTCGGGATTCATCGCGGGAGGCTCGATAGCCGGTGTAGTGGCGGCCGTCTTCGCGGCGACCGGCTGGGACAGTTTCCTGTCGATATCTTACGGGGACTCTGCGAGTGAGATAGTCGGTATCGTCATGCTCGCGGCGCTCGCTATCTTCATGTACCAGTATTCGAAGAGGACAAACAGCTAGAATAAATGACCTGCGGGGCGGTTCCGTATATTGCGGGGCCGCCCTGTCAGCACTTCGCCATAAGCCTGAACGGGAACGTCAGTATCCCGAACACCAGGGACAACATCCATCCCACAATGTTGAATGCTATCCTGAACGGCAGCACGATCAGCCATACGAGAGGTATCAGTACGGCGATTATCAGTGCCAGCGGCCAGCAGAGTACAGCCAGTATGCACCAGAGAAGAAAACCGATCATCGTTCCTGCCATCCTTTCCTTGGATCGCTATGAATAACCGGGGCGGCTCCATCGGGCCATGGTCGGCCGCCCCGCATCCCTTCATCACCGCACACCCGCCATGCCGGGTTAAAGAGTACGGGTCGGGTCCCACATTTTCTTATACGCCTTGCGGCCGGATTTGTTTCGGAGGTGCTGTCTCACCGTCCGCGCCGCGCATAACCTTCATAGAGGGATACACCTGGCGGACGGAGGATATTCACTCAAGTGGACGTTTCAGCAGCTTGATGTCGTCTATCCAGACAGTTCCCTGGCCGGTGACGTAGATGTTCAACTCGACGATATCGGGGTTTTCGCCCTCACGGAGCCTGAACGGTGTGCTCTTCACGATCCAGTCGGTCGTTCCCGAAAGAGCTGATTTGTAGTTTCGCGAGAAGAACTCACCCTTCCCCTGAAAGTAGCAGATCATTTCGAGGAAAGCCTCGCCATCGAGGTTCTCGGTCCGCAGTGCGGCCTGATAGACAAGGAACGCCTTATCGAGATCGATATCCCCGAGTTTGAAGAGCGGAAGAGTCTGTGTTCCCGATACGTGTATTTTCAGGGATCCGTTTCCGTCGACCGAGATCCCTGAGTCGGTGGATACGTTCTTTCGCGTGAGGACCTCGTTTGCAGAGTCGACAGGAAATTTCTTTATGACCTTCCCGGAACTGTTTCCGCCTCCTCCGCTGCAGGCAGCGAGGAACAGGAACAGTGCGGCGCAGGCAGCGATAGTGGTCCTTTTCGAAACGGTCGTTCTCAGCATCATGGTCATCAACCTCCATTCACTCTCGGGGCCTGATTATCACCTTGATCGATTCGGAGCCTTCCGCCACCAGCCTGAATCCCTCGGCCGTCCGGTCGAGAGGAAGGTGGTGGGTTATCATATCTTCGACGTCGATCTTTCCTGCGGCAAGCAGTTTCATCGCTGTCCTCGAGTCGGCAGGCGGTCCGGCGTACGTCGAAATGATAGTGATCTGGTCGCGCCATACATCGAAGAACGGCATCGTGATCTCCACTCCCGGAGCGAGTGGCGCGAATAGCAGGACAGTTCCGCCGCGATCGACTGAACGGAGAGCCTGAAGGACTACAGGTTCAACTCCGGCGCATGTTATCGCGAGGTCGAACAGCCGGCCGCCGTTTAGTTCCCTGAGCCTGTCCGGAACGGCCTCGTTTGCATCGATGACCTCGTCCGCTCCCATACGTTTTGCCGCCTCGAGCCTGACAGGGTCTATGTCGGTGGCGATTATCCTCCCGGCGCCCCTGGCCCTGAGCAGTTTGATGAAGAGGAGCCCCGAGATGCCGCTGCCGAGGACGAGGACGTCGCTGCCCTTCTCAAAACGCGATACGTCAAGGCCGCGTACCACGCAGGCGAGAGGCTCTATGAACGCCGCTGCATCGAACGACAGTCCGTCAGGGATAACGAAGGTCCCCTTCTCGACATTGATCTCCGGTACGCGCACGAACTCGGCGAATCCGCCGGGGTCGAAGTTTGTCGTACGCAGGGTATCGCAGAGGGAGTACTTGCCCTTGAGGCAGTAAACGCACTCTTCGCACGGGACATGGTGCGCCACTGATACTCTTTGACCGGGGGAGTATATGTCCACATCGGCTCCGACCCTCTCGATCGTCCCGGCTATCTCGTGGCCTAGTACGAGAGGGGCCTTCTTGATCCGGTACCATTCCATCACGTCGCTGCCGCATATGCCGCTCGATTCGATGCGCACGAGGATCTCACCCGGGCCGATCTCCGGCACGGGCATCTCCTCGATGCGGATGTCATCGTTGTTATAATAGACGGCGGCCTTCATAACGATCGTCATGCCCGCCTAACCTTTCGAGAGGCTTTCGTACAGTTCGAAGGCCTCGTTTACTTTCATGTTCTCCTGGACCACTCCGCGTACCGCTCTCAGCGCGGCCACAGGATGGTCGGACTGCCAGATGTTGCGTCCCATATCTACGCCGCGCGCTCCCTTGGCGATCGCGTCGTGTGCGAGCTGGAGCGTGTCCTTGAATGTGTCAAGCTGCGGACCACCGGCGATGACCAGCGGTACCGGGCAGCTGTCGACGACCTTCTCGAAATCCTCGCAGTAGTATGTCTTCACGTAATGTGCGCCGATTTCGGCTGCGATACGGCAGCAGAGAGAGAGGAACCTCGCGTCCCTCTTCTCGAGCTTTTTGCCGACAGCCGTGACTGCCAGCACAGGGAGGCCGTACCTTTCGCCTTCGTCGACGAGTTTGGCCAGGTTCAGAAGCGTCTCGCGCTCGTGCTCGGTGCCGACGAATATCGACATCGTGATAGCCGAGACATTGAGCCTTATCGCGTCCTCGACAGAGGTGGTCAGTCCCTCTGCGGCGAGCGAAGGGCCGATGATACTGGCGCCGCCAGATACCCTGAGTACCGTCGGTATGGCGCCCTCGGGATCGACGCAGTTGCGAAGGACGCCTCTTGTCACCATCAACGCGTCGGCGTAGGGAAGGAGCGGCGATATCGTCGCGCGCGGATCCTCGAGTTTTCTCGTGGGCCCGAGGAAATAGCCGTGGTCGACGGCCAGCATGACCGTACGGCCGGTCTCCGGGTTGAATATCCTCGACAGCCTGTTTTTAAGTCCCCACTGCATGATGTTCTCCTTGTCTGTGTGATCATGTGATTATCGGGCAATTATGCGAGTTGCAGTATATTTACGGCTGACAGCGACCGTCAAGCGGTGAATTGACGCGATCTGTGGTATAGTGTTCCGGTGAAAGTGTCTTTTGCAAAGGAACTGTGACTGATGAACCGGTCCGTAACTGCTATCAGCTTCCTGATGCTGGTCCTTTTTCTGTCATTGTCCGGATGCGATGGTGAAGATCCGGCGGGCACGGGAGAGGAATCGTTCAGCTATCCTGTGATCGTGATGGAGACGACGATGGGTGACATAGTAGTCGAACTGTACAGGGACCACTCCCCCGGGACCGTCATGAATTTCATGCGATATATCGATGAGGGTTTCTACTGCGATCTCATTTTCCATAGAGCCATTCCCGGCTTTCTCATCCAGGGCGGGGAATACGATGAGGATCTCAAGCCACGCAGGACCCGCGCCCCGATTCTCAACGAGGCCGGCAACGGACTCTCCAATCTGCGCGGAACGATCTCGATGGCCAGGACCTACGAAATAAACAGCGCGAGGAGCCAGTTCTTCATCAACACGGTCGACAACACGGTCCTCGACCACAAGGACGAGACCCAGGCGGGATACGGCTACTGCGTCTTTGGAAGGGTGATCGAGGGGATGGATGTCGTTGATGCTATATGCGAGGTAGAGACCTCTGAAGTGGAGACCACTAATGTCGGGACGATTAACTATGTTCCCGTCGAGCCGGTCATCATCATCCGCGCATACAGGAAATTGTTTTCTTTTTAGACAGATGATGCCGGTTAGTGCGTTTCCGCGCTCCTGGCTATCCTGCACCCGTCTGCGGAGATCCTGCCGGTCCGAATCATCATGACGAGATAGCCAAGCATGATTATCGTCATTCCGCCGAGAAGGA
>CAYWGA010000001.1:49896-77663 GCA_964457905.1 uncultured bacterium
CGAATCATCATGACGAGATAGCCAAGCATGATTATCGTCATTCCGCCGAGAAGGAGGAAGGGCGAGTTGATTCCGTACGAGTCGGATATCTTCCCCGATACATACGAGAAGATCGAGTTGCCGATGATCATGATGTTCGATGCGAGGCTGAAGGCTGCCGTCCTGTTGCGCGGCTCGACCGAACTCCCGATAAAGGAGAGGGTCGCCGGGTAGGTCGAGAAGAGGGCGATCCCGAAGAGGGCGAAAGCACCGATTGCCAGGGGTACGCTGCGGCCGAAGCCGAATACGAATGCGACCACCGTTATCACGATATAGGCGTAGACGAGGGTCCTTGCCCGCCCGAATTTCGTCGATACTTTCCCGTACATGAAAGCCGAGAATGTTCCGGCGGCCATCCAGCACCCCATGATGACTCCGGTGGCCGACATCGGCACCCCGAGCCTGTGGTTCAGTAGGCTGGGTGCGTAATTAACGGTGATACCCCAGGCGAGGCCGCCGAGGATCATCAGCGGGATGAACGATTTTATTCCGTGGAAGGCCTTTATCCAGGAGATCGGCTCCTTCTCGTCCTCTTTCTGCTGCTCGATCTCACCCTTTTCGTAAGCGTTACGCGAGAGGAAGAGTCCGATAGCGACGGCGGCGAGGTTGATTCCTCCCCAGAGGTAGAGGGGCGCCCTCCATCCATAATGCTCCGCGAGAAATCCCGTCAGTGAGAATGAGAGCAGGACGCCGATATTACCGAAGGCGCTCTGGAACCCCATCGCCCTGTCGAGGTTCTTTCCGGAGAAGATGTGGGCTATCCACGAGATACCGACGGGGTGGTAGATGCTCGTACCCATCCGCACGCCGATGAAGAAGACGACAAGCATCCAGTAGCTTGTCGAGAGTGTTATAAGGAGCAGAGAGGTCCCGACGAGTATCGCGTCGAGGGCGAGGTAGTATCTTGAATGGCGCGTCTTGGCGAAGTGGCCGACGAAGGCCTGGAATATGATCGCCGTTACAAGTCCGACCATCACTGTCGTTCCGATGTCGGAATAGCTGCTTATCAGCACACCCTGTGTCATCAGGAGGGGGAAGATCGTCGGCAGCACTACGGTGGAGCCGTCGTTGCACGCATGGTGCAGCGATACCGAGCCGAGCAGCCTTCTTTGCTTTCCTGTAAACTTCATCTTCTCCGAGCTATCTGAGGTCCTTGTATCGAGGTGTGAATATATTTCCATAGTGCTGAAATGTCAGGCTTTTTCTGTATGAGCGGGCCTTGCTGGTGTATCATCCGACGTACGAGGAGGTCCGTGATGAAAAGAATAATACTCGCAGTGATGATCATCGCTGCTGCCGGTTCCGCAGCATCGGAAGAAAGAGGTACCGCGGGCACCGTCCGCCAGCCCGTCGATACGATAGGGTACGCGACCGATCCGGCCCAGCTGGAAGCGGTTCTCGCGCTGTCTGATTCGATGATTGAGGCGGGGGCGCTTCCCTTCGTCCTGCCATCCGCATCTTCCGGAGCTGGTGAGATGATCGGGGCGATCATCCCGCATGACGATTACATCTATGCCGGTCCTTACTACGCGATGACCTTCGAAAGGGTCGGGGCCGATCTGATCATCCTGTTCGGTGTCGCGCACAGGGCCAGGAGGATCGGGCTCGAGGGAAAGCTTATCTTCGAGGATTTCAGCGGATGGAAGGGCCCATACGGGGTGACCCCTGTCTCCCCGCTGAGAGATAAGGTGATCGAGCGCCTGCCGGCCGAGATCGTACTTGTCGACGGGGCATTTCACGCATCGGAGCATTCACTCGAGGGGTTCATCCCCTTTATCCAGCGTTTCCGTGGAACGGACGCCGAGATAATTCCGATCCTCGTGACGAGATTTGCCGGGGATTCGTTCGCCTTTGCCGCCGGCGAGATGTCCAGTGCCCTCGCTGCGGTCCTCGATGAGGAGGGAATGGAACTGGGAAAGAACGCTGCGGTGCTGATCTCCGCCGACTGCGTACACTATGGGGACGAGGAGTGGGGAAGCGGAGGATACGCACCTTTCGGTACCGGTCCGGAGGGATACGAGAAAGGGACCGCACAGGATATAGATATAGCTAGAACGACCCTTGAGGGGCCTGTTTCGGCGGAGAAAATCGCGGGGTTCAGGGAGCGAGTCGAGAGGGATGACCTCGAGCAGCCTTACAAGGTCACATGGTGCGGCGTATATTCGATACCGTTCGGGCTGACTGTCCTTGAAGGCCTCTCTTCCGCTCAGGGCAGGGCCGCGCCGCAGGGACATATTCTCGGCTACGGGACGAGCCTTGAGCCGGGCGCTCTACCTGTCGGGGATACGGGGCTCGGAGCGACCGCGATAGCGACGGACCGGCACTGGGTCGGTTATCTGGCAATGGGGTACTGGTAGGATTGTGCCCGGGGTCAACCGGGCTCGATGACAAGGACGTCGCCCACCGAAGTGCCTGTTTCAGAGAGGCGCTCGGCGGGGAGCTCCACCGCGCTTATGGCGCCTTCGACAGGTTCGACGAAGCAGTTCGGCGGGAAACTGCGGAAGATCTTTATGATCCGCATCTCAGTGTCGAGGAAAGCGATATCGATGGCACTGCGCATTCCGACAGTGTAGATCCCCTGGCAGGGCGAAATATACAGCGCGCAATCCGACGGGATGCCGCGGTCGCTGATATGCCTGAGAGTATTCATGAAATGCTCGTTCAACGTCAGGAGAGTCGTCCCGAGGTAAGTGCACCTTGTCCTGTTCCAGACTGCCAACTCAATCCTCCCGTTAGATGAACATATCTGTCATCAGCACTGCAAGTGTCGCGACGGCCAGGGATGTCCGCCATGGCAACATGTCGATCGTTGCGGTGACCCGGTTCTCATCCTCGGTGGCCGGAGCCGCTTTTCTTAGTCTGCGGTTCTCAATTATCGCCAGGATGGAACGGCTTGCAGGGGTTGTTCCTGCTCCTAAGGGGCTGAACTTCGGCACGAGCCTGTCATGTACTATGGGCTGGCGGCCGACGGCCCTCTGTATGATGTAGATCACGGCGGCTATAGCGATAGCGGCAAGACCGCCGAGAGGACCGAGCAAAGAGCCCGCCGCTACTGGTGCGGCAATGTCTCTCAGCGCGATCCTGTCTTTCGCGAGTAGAGGAGCGGCGACGGCGAAAGCTGCAATCGCTCCGATAAGAGTCATTAAAAACCCGCCTCCGCCGTCACGTAGTAAGTTAACGGTAGCGGAGGCGGTAACGACGATTAGGTACAACACGGTTTCCCGTCCTGTTTCCTTTTTTCTTCGGCAGATGCGAAGAAGCGCGAAGACGAAAATGACGGCTGTTAGTCTGAGTATCAGCGTTTCGGTTTCCCAGATGTTCACAGCTAACTCCCTTCCCGGGACAATCAATTCGAGTCCGCAATACCAGTCATCATCAAGATGCATTCCACGGATACTGTATATAGAGGGCCATTGCCGTCGGATTCATGCGTCGATGTCTCGTGCCGTTATAACATGTTGATATAATGCTGATAACAGGGGTTGTTGCTGCTGGTAAAGACTGGCAGAAAAGGAATATATTTTCTCTGCCGGTAAAGTCGGGATGACAGCACTGGGGAAATTTACTCATGGCAGGGCGGCGAACTACCGCCTCTGTGAGGGGAAATACCTATGAAGAAAACCCAACCTTCCTCGGAGGTCACGTGGTGGTCTGTCGTTCCCCGTCATTCCCCATGATTTCCTGTGAGGGAGTGGTTCCGTAGTAGGTGTAGATCGCATGGCCCTTGAACAGGATAATGGAAGATCGCACTTATCGCGCCGCTCACCCCGCATATCGCACCTATCGAGCGGTCATCTCTCTGCCCTAACGGGCCCCGGCTTACGGTGTTGCTGACAATCCAGCTTCCCGCACCGGCGCAGATCCTGGCAAGAGGGCCTACGATACCGCCGCTGCCGAACATAGTCAGGGTTATCAGGGTCGCGGGGAACCTGAGGATAGTTGCCTTGCGGCTGAGTTACCCGTCCCTGAGATTGACCGCCGTAATGTAGTACTGCACTCCCTCGCCGCCCGCGAAAGGATTCTTCCGGAGGATGAACAGGCCGACGAATATCGCCGCGGCGAAAGGCATTACCAGCCATGCTCTTTTTCCCAGGGAATAGGCGAATCCCAGCATCTTGTCCAGGCAGAATCCGAAAAACGCGACGATTAGCGCGGCCGAGACGCCGGTGACGATCGCGATCGCCACGGTCCGTATTATCTGTCGGGTGGGAGGATTGTCGGTTCATTCATCGCGGTGCTGCTTCTCCTTCAACGAGGCGCGCAAATTCCCTTGCTGCTTTCTCCATGTTAGGAAGCCAGAGCCCCCTCTGTTCTACAGTCGCAGCGCCTTCTTCCCTCATAGAGTCAGCGAGAGCCGGATCCTTGTCGATGTTGAGAATCGCTCCAGTAAGGCCTGCGGCGTCGCCGGTTCGGAAAAGCAGGCCGCTGACTCCGTCGCGTATCCACTCGCGGTTCGCCTCGAGATCGGTAACGACCGGTACGGCGCCGCATGCCATAGCTTCGAGAAGCGAGACGGAGGTTGAGTCCGAACTCGCGGTCGATACGTAGATGTCGGCTGTCTTAAGTTCATCGGCGATGCCGGAAGGTTCGAGCCTTCCTGCAAATGTGACCCTGTCGCCGGCGCCGAGTTCCTCCGCCTTCTTCTCGAGGGAGGCCCGTTCGGGGCCGTCCCCGCAGATTACGAGTGTCGCATCGATCTTTCCGGACAGGCCCGCGAAAGCATCGAGGAGTGTGTCGATGCGGTAGACAGGGTAGAGGTTCCTCGTGCTGACGATCCTCAGAGGGCCGTCTCCGCGTCCGGTCCTGACTTCGCGGTTGAAGACCGATGGATCGATACCGAAGTAGATCTCCGAGATCCTCGACGGTTCAACACCGGCCCGTTCGACGGCGGCAGATAACGATTCGGCATCGGTCGTGACGAGCGCGGCGCGCTTGAGTGCGTATTCGATCTGCAGCCTGTGAACGAAGGACGATGGATAGTCTATCAACATGTCGGAACCGATCGCCGATACGACGAGGGGACGATATCCGGACTGTGCACCAATGAATCCGTACCCGCCCGCGTAGATCGCGTTGACTATATCGGGACCGAACGATTCGAGTTCCTTTTTTACTGCGCCGAGAGCGGCGGCATAGCCGGCAAGTTTCGTGGGCAGGAGTTTTTTGATGCGCCTGGAGGGAAAAGAGCATCCATCGATATCCTCGAAGGAGATCAGCAGGACATCATGCCCCGAGTCGTGGAAATAACCCGCCCAGCGGCGAACATGGCCGAGAGAGCCGTCGCCGAGAAACGCAATTCGCATCGTCGTCCTTTCAGCCGGGCAGATGGATCGGCGCGTCGGGGCCGACAGGCAGCCCTAAAAGCATCCAGGCAGCCAGCAGTATGATCCAGACCAGCCCGATGATGATAGTGTAAGGGAGCATAGTTGCCGTGATCGTCCCTATCCCGTATTTCTCGTCGTACTTCTGCGCGAACGCGACGATCAGAGCGAAGTAGCTCATCATCGGAGTGATGATGTTCGTGATCGAATCCCCGATCCTGAACGCGGCCTGCGTTATCCCGGGGTGATAGCCTACGAGCATGAACATAGGGACGAAGACCGGGGCCATGATCGCCCACTTGGCCGAAGCGCTCCCCATAAACAGGTTGATAAATGCCGACAGGAGCACGAACGCGACGAGGAGCATGACACCGGTGAATCCGATGTTTCCGAGGAACTCGGCTCCTCTTATCGCCATCAGTACTCCGATGTTGCTGTACTTGAAATAGTAGACGAACTGGGCCGCGAAAAATACGATGACGATGTAGCCCGAGAGGCCCTTCATCGATGTCGACATGAACTTGATTATATCCTTGTCGCTGCCGATCGTGCCGACGGCGACCCCGTATGCGATGCCGGGGACGATGAAGAAGATCATGATCGCGGTTATCAGCCCGCTCATGAAGGGGGACCGCAGAAGGGATCCAGTCTCCGGATTCCTGAGCACAGCTCCTTCGGGAATCGTAAGCAGGGCGAGTACTATGATGAAAACTGCGACGGAGCCGGCTGCCCAGGCGAGTCCCTTGCGTTCGTTGGGTGATACCTTCTCGAAGTCCTCGCTCTCTCCCTCGTATTTTCCCAGTCTCGGCTCGACGATCCTCTCAGTGATGATTGTGCCGAATATGACGATCATGCATCCCGAGGCGAGCATGAAGTAGTAGTTGACCGCGGGGGATATGTGCATCTCGGGATCGATGATCTGGGCGGCCGATTCGGTAAGGCCCGCGAGGATAGGATCGATCGCCCCGATCAGGAAGTTCGCTCCGAATCCTCCCGATACGCCGAGGAACGCGGCTGCGAGCCCGGCGATCGGATGGCGTTTGAACGCGGCGAAGATCATCGCTCCGAGAGGGATCAATACTACATACCCGGCGCTCGAAGCGAGATGTGAGAGGATGCCGGCCGCTATCACCGCGGCAGTGATCATCCTCGGCGGGGCGCTGGTGACGAGGTGACGCAGCAGCGCAGAGATGAGGCCCGAGCCTTCCGCGACGCCTATGCCTATCATTGCGACGAGTACAACGCCGAGAGGGGGGAAATGGACGAAGTTTTTTGTCATATCGGTCCACATGAACCGGAAGCCGTCGCCAGAGAGCATGTTCACCGCGCTGATCGTCTCTCCCGTTCCCGGATGGACCGCAGTGATGCCGGCCCTCGAGATCAGCCACGAGGCTATCACGATAATGAAAGCGAATATCGCGAAGAGGATCGCAGGGTGGGGGAGCTTGTTACCCACACGCTCGACACGATCGAGGAATCGCATCAGTGCGGATCTCTTGACGGTTGCGGTATTGTCGTTGCCTTCGGTCATCGTCAGTCCTCTCTGCATGAAAATATGTCCGCTAGAGCGCTCCACCGGCGGTGGCACGGACCAGCGTTCCGTACTTGATGCCCTTCATCGATATCATCTCATCGGCGAAATTCCTCACCTCTCCGGCCTTTCCGCGGATCACCTTGACCTCGAGACAGTTATCGTGGTCGAGATGGAGATGGAGGGTCGACAGGATACTTCCCTCCCAGTGATGTTCCTTCGTCAGGAGCCTGGAGGAAAGCTCGCGCTTGTGATGGTCGAATACTATGACGAGGACACCGATGATCTCGCCTGTCGTATCGCTCCATTCATCGTCCACGATATTTTTTCTCACCAGGTCCCTGATCGCCTCGGACCTGTTGGGGTAGCCTTTCTCCTGGACCATGGCATCGAGTTTCTCCAGGAGGACGTCCTCCATCGAGACTCCGAACCTTGTTGTGCTCATATGAGACCTTTCTCAGTATTCGAGGTTGTATCGGACAGGAAGACGGTAAGAGAGAAGAGGCCCGCAGGTCAACCGGATTCCGGTGGGGGGAAAGACGGTTGAAGCCGGACGGGTCGCTGATGTAAGTTCCCCGTAGATGGAAACACCCGACAGAAAGACGGCCGATACTATCAGAAAAGTATATGACCTGCTCCTTGAGGAGTACGGCAGGCAGGGATGGTGGCCGCTGATCAGGACGAAGGGTGGGGAACCGGAGTATTTCGGCGGGCCCCGTAACCAGCGGGAGAGATTCGAAGTGGCTGCCGGGGCCGTGCTCGTCCAGAACACCTCGTGGGAAAATGCCGCAAAAGCGCTTTCGATCCTCTCTGAAGCGGAAATGATAGATCCTGCCAGGCTCGCGGACGCGTCCCATGAAGAGGTCGCCGCGCTTGTCCGAAGTTCCGGCTACTACAACCAGAAAGCCCGCCGCCTCGGCATCCTTGCCCGCTTCTTTCTAGAGGCTGGCGATGGTCCGCCCGAGCGGGAATCGCTCCTTGCCCTGGAGGGAGTCGGGCCGGAGACAGCCGATTCAATACTACTGTATGCGTTTTCACGCACTTTTTTTGTTGTGGATGCCTATACAAAACGGTTATTTTCAAGACTGGGTGTCATACGGGGTAACGAAAGTTACGACCGTGTAAGGGACCTCTTCGAGGGAAGCCTCGATAGGACTCCGCAAACATACAATGACTACCACGCACTTGTCGTTGTTCAGTGCAAGAGAAGTTGTCTGCGTGTGCCGGTCTGTAGCGAATGCCCCATTTCGACCCTATGTGCATCCGAAAGCTCGCGTGAGGGGGGGTAGACCCAATCCTCCGCTCGATATTACAAGCCGGCTTCAGCCTGACCTCGTCGTCGGCATGCCGGAACGGGCAAACGGCATCAAGAATTATTATTGACTTGAGAGCCGTTAGTTCGTAACTTGAAACTGCGTAAAGGATTAACATCATCGGGGGGATAGGAGCGTAAAGATGCATTCGTTTGAGACAACTATCGGAAGGCTGAGAAGCGAGGGATTCAAACTTACGCCGCAGCGTCTGTCGGTGATTCGTTACCTTATCGGCAACACATCACACCCGACAGCTGCCACGATCTACGGGGACCTGAAGAAGAAATACCCGAGTCTTTCATTCTCGACCGTCTACAACACCCTGAACATGCTCGAGAAGATAGGCGAGGTCCAGTCTCTCCATCTATTCGACGATTTTCTGAACTACGATCCCGGCACAGAATTCCATCATCACTTCGTATGCAAGGGCTGCAACAGTATTATTGACATTTTCCCGCGGGACGCGGAAAATGTTGCACTGCCGGATGGTGATATCCTGGGAAACAGGATCGAATCGGCACAGGTCGTTTTCAAGGGTACATGCAGAAGCTGTCAGTAGGGGACAGTTACAGCAGGCACAATCTTGTTGAGGCGGCGTGTTCGCCGCCTCGATTCTTTTTCCGGACCGGATCAAACAGACAAAGTAATATGGACTGCTGGGGAAGGCGGCTGAGGCATTGGGCATCGATGAACGTGAAGAGATACTGAAGGTGCTGTCGGGTGCTATCATCCGCGAGACCAACGCTTTCAACTTCTATTACAAGGGCAGCGAGAACGAGAAGATTCCGGCCGGAGCCAGGGGCCTTCTGTCGAGGCTCGCAGAAGAGGAGCGTGTCCACAGGCAGCTCCTTGTCCATGAATACAAAGCTATCGAGAAGGGCTGGGACGGCGAAGAGGGCGATGAAGGGGAACCCGAGCTGTCGTACCAGATACCGGAAACACCTTCCTTTACACCCCTCGAGTTGAGCAAGGCCCTTGAGGCGATCGCACTGACGATGCCGAGCCGGCTCGTCGGTGGGGACAGCATATTCTCCCGGGTCATAAGAGATCACACAGGTAATGCCAGAGGGACCCTCCTTCTATTCTATGACGCCATGGGCCACAGCATGAAGACGACTGAGATCAATGCCCTGGCCGCGAAGGCGGTCGGCGAGTATGTCGATTCGGTCTCTCTCTCCAAGATGGACGCCGAGATGCTCAGCCCGAAAAAGATAGTGACTCTGCTCAACGAGAAGATTGCCGAGAAGTACGAGGGTGAGGGGATATTCCTCACCGTTCTCTGTGTTCTCTTCGATTGCCATAACGGGACAGTGACCTATACAAGCGCCGGGCATGAGCCCCCGTTTATGGTCGATTCTTCGGGAAAAGCATCATCGCTCCTGCAGACTCAGCTGATTGCGGGTATCGATCCCGCGTTTCATTACAGGGAGCATTTGATGCCGATCGGTCCCGGTGATATTTTCTGCGTTTTCTCCGATGGTATCGTCGAGGCGGAGGATTCGGAGGAGGCGATCTACGGCAGGGGCGGAATAGCGAAGATACTTGAAGATAACAGGAACGGAACGCCGGGTGATATAGTGGCCGGGGTCCTGGAGGGGCTGAAAGCACACCTCGGCGGGAAACCGCTCAAGGACGAGGTTTCGATAATAGTCGTCAAGATGAAGGGAGAGTGAGCATTGTCGCACCACACTCTTAAAGACGCCATCTCGAGGGCGATATACGCCGAGATAGGAGCGATGAATTTCTACTCGCGGATGGCCGGGAAGATCGAGAACGAAGAGGGCAGCAGCAGGTTCGACCAGCTGTCCGTTGATGAGAAGGGGCACAGGGATACCCTTAAAGGCTGGTATTCGCGGCTTTTCGAGACCGAGTTCGTCGAGGACGAGCAGGTCATAAAGAGCTCGGAGATCAGCGACATCGAGATCAGCGGACAGGCCGGTGCAATCGAGGCGCTTGATATCGCGATCGAGGCTGAGTCGAAGGCCAATGATTTCTACCTCGCCGAGGCGGAAAAGGCCGAGGAGCCTGAGCTGAAAAAGATGTTCGAAGGTCTTGCAGAACAGGAAAAAGGACATTACGATCTGTTGACAGCGGAAAAGAACGCACTCACCGGCGGATTTTACTGGTTCGATATGGACCAGTCCGGATTCGTCGAGGATTGAAAGGAGCGATCATGAAGAAGTTTGTATGCGACGTCTGTGGTTATATCTACGATCCCGAAGTCGGAGATCCTGACGCCGGGATCGAGCCGGGGATGGCCTTCAAGGACCTTCCCGACGACTGGGTATGCCCTGACTGCGGCGCCGGCAAGGATGACTTCTCACCTGCCGACTGACCCTGAACGATTTCGGGCAGACAGGCGGCATTAGTTATTGAAAGCGGCCGGGTGTCCGATTAAGATACATCCCTGCCCGGTCCATCATGGATCGAGGCATGGAAAGCAAACGATTGTCTACGGGAGGACCATGAATGGGTATTTCCTTTAACGCCGATGAAGTCTTCGAGATGGGGATGGATATCGAGCAGAACGGCGAGGCCTATTACCGCAAGGCAGCCGAACTGACCGAGGATCCCGAGATAAAGAAGATATTCGAGGATCTGATGGTCGCCGAGCAGGCGCACTACGAGACATTCAAGAAACTCCGGGAGAACCTTCCCGCGAAGGATACCACTCCGATCGTCTCGGACCCTGAAGACCAGAGCTACCTCTACCTCGATGCGCTCGTAAAATCGAGATTGTTCAACTCTGTCCGTGAGGCGGAGAATGTCTGTACGGATAGATGTGATCCTGTATCCGTTCTCCAGGGTGCTCTCACATTCGAGAAGGATACGATACTTTTCTTCACAGAGATGAAGGGAAGGACGCGTGAGGATCTCGGCAAAACAGAGATCGACCGCCTGATCGCCGAGGAGAGAGAGCACATCGTCTGGATATCAGGCATGATCAAGAAGATCAGGGCGCGTGAAGCCTGAGCCTGATTCCGGACTGTTGACCGACCTTTCAGGGCGCGCCACTGCGGCGCGCCCTTTTTTTGTATCCCCGCGAAATGTGAACGTTTCTTGCCCATATTCCCCGGCGGTGACTTCAACGCTGAAAAGCGCAAGAAATCCGGCCCGTGGTGCAGGTTATTTTCCACGCAGGGGAGAGAATGGGCACGTCGAGACAGAACAGAGGCGAAATAGAACGAAACCGGTTCTCAGCGGTGGACCCGGCGAGTCGTCCGTTTGAGCGGAAGGTAAGGGCCTTCGAGGCTGCCGCCCGCCTGGCGGCAGCGCTCGAGACATCACGAGACCCTCGTGAAACGGCAGGCATTCTACTCCAGGTCATCACCGACAACCTCGGAACAGTACATCACGCTGTTTATCTGGATGAGACGGGAAACGGCGATCTCATGCTGCTGCATGGCGGAAGGGTGAAAGAAGGGACACTTCCGGTACGCCTGCATTCAGGCTCTGCCTTCGTAGAGTGGCTCAGCAGGACCTCATACCCGGTGAAGATCGAAGGTTTCTTCGACTCGCCCGCTCAGCTGACCGAAAGCGAGCTCAAGATCCAGGACGGCTTCGTCAGTGCAGGGACGGATTCAGCCTGCGCCCTGCTGTTCGGTGGTGAGACTATCGGTATTTATGTATTCGCTTCAAGCGATGGAGAGGGCAGCAGCGACGAGGGAATGTATCCGGCGATAGGGCTTTTGGCCTGTATTACGGCCGCGACTGTCGCCAGCCAGTTGATATGCTCTGAATCGGGCAAGGATGCGGCTGCCATCGAGAGAAGACGCGAGATGGAGTTCCGAGCGGTGCGCAACGCAGTTCTCGAGAAGACGGCCTCCGATATGGAGACATCTCTCGGGGTCCTGAAGAGCGGCCTCTGGTCGATAGATCCCGAAGTGGGCGAAGGCTCCGTTCTGATAGATATGGCGAGGGACGCATCGGTGAGCCTCGGTGCGAGGGTAAGGGAACTTGTATCTCTCAGCGGTATCGAACCCACTGGCCAGGATATCGAGATCGAAGAGGTCGATCCGGCTGACATCATCGAGGATGTCACAAGGGAGATGATCGCCGATTTCGAACGCAAGGAGCTGAAACTCGTTGTCGATGACCGCTCGGGAGGCAGGAAGCTGCGCATCGATCCCGGAAAACTCGCATACGTTGTACGAAGCGTCGTTGAGAACCTCCTCCATTCTTCCGAAAGAGGAGGGACCGTCGAGATCGCGACATCGTTTGTGGTCGAGGGGTCCGACGGATGGGACGGCCCGTGGCTCGTAATCAGTATGAGAGGGAGTTCCAGTGCGGGTAAAGACGACGCGATAGAAGCGATGCTGGACAGCCTGGCAGGCGCCCAGGGCGAAGCGGCCGGCCCACCTGCTGACTCGGGACTGACTCTCTCGGAATATATACTTCAGTCACACGGTGGAAGATTCGAGACCGATGATGACGACCCGAGCTGCTTCAAGGCCTGGCTTCCGCTTGGGTACTAAAAAAGGCGGCTCCGAGAGGAACCGCCCTTGAAATCTTTATTTTTTTTCTCTAGAAAATCTTATTCTTCTTCATCCGTCATGAGAGTCATAGCCTTGATTATGACCGGCTTCGACGGTACGTCGGCGTATGAGCCTTTCGTCGTAGTCTGGACCAGCTCGATCTTGTCGATGATATCGGCACCCTCGATGACCTTGCCGAAGACACAGTAACCGTAACCGGACTGTGTCTTGTCCCTGTGGTCGAGAGCTGTGTTGTTACTCGTGTTGATGAAGAACTGGCATGTTGCACTGTTGACGACGTTCGTCCTCGCCATGGCGAGCGTGTACTTCTTGTTCTTCAGACCGTTCTCAGCCTCGTTCTTGATCGGAGCAGCGGTCTCTTTCTGGCTCATGTCTTTCGTGAACCCGCCGCCCTGGATCATGAATCCCTTGATGATCCTGTGGAAAATCGTTCCGCTGTAGAAGCCCTTATCCACGTAGTTAAGGAAGTTCGCAACGGTTACGGGAGCCTTGTCGGGATAGAGTTCGATTGTGAATCCGCCCACGTTGGTCTTTATGTAGACGTGGGGGTTATTGCTCTCCTCGGCCTTCTCTTCCGAGGAAGCCGGGATCGAGGCAGCGAGTATCAATGCCACCGTTAAAAGAGCAGGTATAAGTTTCATCATCTCGGTGTCACCTCCGCAGTTCGAGAGATTCTCATTTGAATTATGGGGAATATACCCTATCGAAGGCGCCGTGTACAGCCAAAGAAAGCGGAATATCGTGTATCAGGAAGGTGTTATTTTTTCAAAATGGCCTGTAAAATAAAGAATTATGAGGATTTCAGGACTTTTTTCTTTCAGCCTTCGTGATATTTCTGTTAACATCGTTTCGAAGCGGCTGAATCGGCCTTTAAACAATATTCGAGGGGCCCTATCATGAGTCGAAAACTCACTTACGAGCATGTCGACGTCTTCACGGACAAGCCGTATTCCGGGAACCAGCTCGCCGTATTCCACACACCGGGCAAACTGACAAAGCCGCAGATGCAGAGTATTGCCCGTGAGATGAATTTCTCGGAGACGACATTCATTTTTCCGACGAAGGCATCGGGAGTCAACGCGAAGGTACGAATTTTCACGCCCTACGAGGAAGTCCCGTTCGCTGGACACCCGACGCTCGGGACAGCCTATGTCCTGCACAAGCGGGCCAAGGGGAAGAAATCGCCCAATATGATACTCGAGCTCGATGCCGGACTCATCGAAGTCGATGTTTCCGGGTCGCAGAAGAACGGGTATACCTTTACGATGAACCAGCCCCTGCCCGAGTTCGGCACAGCTCTGCAGAACAGGGGGCAGGCCGCGAGGGCGGTAGGCATCGGACCGTTCGAGGTTGTAGGAGGAGGGGTCGTTTCCAACGGACTCGATTTCCTCATCGTCGAGGCGAGGGATTCCGAGATCGTCAGCCGGGCGAAGCTGAATATGGAAGAGGCTGCCAACGTCACGACGAGACACAAAGTAATCGGCATCTATCTCTTTGCCAGGGTCGAGAGCAGGAAGATCAACGTACACGCCAGATTCTTCGCCCCCTCTGTGGGAGTCTTCGAGGATCCGGCGACCGGTTCTGCTGCCGGCGCTCTCGGCGGTTACCTGGCGAGGATCCTCAAGTTTCCCTCCGAGCTAAAGCTCAATATCGAGCAGGGAGTAGAGATGGGAAGGCGCTCGCTGCTCCATACTCTAGTGAAGTGCGACCGCGGACTCGTCCAGAATGTGAAGGTTTCGGGGAAGGTCGTATGCGTCGGCGAGGGCACAATATCGATATGATCCCGAATTAGTTTTGAAATGAACGGCGCTTGTGATATAATACGCCGGTTAGTGCATTTTATACCGCATTGTTGAATAAAAAATATTACCGGAAAAGGTTTCTGAGGAGGTGGCCCGCGTGACCCTTTCGACGGATCTCTTTTCCGGTTTTTTTATTGAGGAACCCCGGGCCGGAGCTATCCGGACCCGGGGTTCCTTTATTGACGGTGATTTTTCCGTGCCCTCTACTTCAGGTGGTCATCGAACCACTCGGTCAGTGTCCCCCACCAGAACTCCGCGTTCTGCGGCTTTGTTACGAAGTGAGTCTCGTCGGGGAAGAAGAGAAGCTTCGACTCGACTCCCTGTCTCTGCAGCGCAGTGAAGAACTCGAGTCCCTGGTTGTACGGCACCCTGTAGTCATGCTCGCCATGAACGACGAGGCATGGTGTTTTGAAGTCGGCCGCGTACCTGTGCGGCGAAAACTTTTCGTACATCTCGAGGTTCGTCCAGGGTGTTCCGCCAAATTCCCATTCGGGGAACCACAGTTCCTCGGTCGCACCGTACATGCTCTCGAGATTGTATACTCCGGCGTGAGATACGAGGCATTCGAACCTGTCGGTATGCCCCTCGATCCAGTCGATCATGTATCCGCCGTATGATGCTCCCGCGGCGCCGATCCTGTCCTTGTCTATGTAGTCGAAATTCGCCTCGAGGTAGTCCATGCCCTTCATGATGTCCTCGTAAGGCGCTCCGCCCCAGTCGCCGCTGATCGCGTCGGTAAAGGCCTGTCCGTAGCCCGTGCTGCCGGTAAAGTTGATCGTCGCAACGACATATCCAGGCGATGCGAACATCTCGACGTTCCAGCGGTAATGGAAGTTGTCCCCGAAGGCTCCCTGCGGGCCACCGTGGATCAGCAGGATGACGGGATACTTCTTCCCTTCCTCGAAGAAGGGAGGCTTGACGATCATTCCATGGATCTGTCGTCCCGCGGCGCCCTCGAACCAGAACTCCTCGAGCGGATTCATCTCGAGTTCCGCGACCAGCGCCGAGTTGATGCCGGTCAGCTTTGTAACACTCTTTCCCGACGTGGAAGATCTGTACAGTTCGGTCGGTTCGTTGACGTGCTGGCGCGGGAAGACGAGATTCTTGCCGTTGGAGACTACGCGAACGTTGTTGTCGTACGCTCCGGTCACGACGAACTTCGAGTCGCCTCCCTTTACCGACACCTTGCAGATCGAGTAGCGTCCCTTGTCCTGGACGCAGAAGTAGATATCCTTGCTGTTCGGCGCCCAGTCGAAATTTCCGACGCTGTGGTCGAGCTCGGCTGTCAGTGTCGACATCTTCCCCGACCTTCGGTCGTAGAGGGTCAGCGTCTGCCTGTCCGCCTCGAACCCCGCCCTTGCCATCGAGCGCCATGCGATGTATCTGCCGTCGGGCGAGTAGCGCGGATTGTTGTCGTTAGCCGGGTTAGCCACGGTCAGGTTCCTTGCCTCGCCGCCTTCGACCGGGACGATCCAGATATCGTTGTTCGTAGAGATCGAGACCATCGGATCGGGGTTGAGGGTATAGCAGATCTCCTTCCCGTCGGGGGAGAAGTCGTAATCCCTTGCGCCTCCAAGCGAGATCGGCGGGACATCGGTGCGGCCCTTGTTGATCTCGATGAGGCCTTTCCCGTCGGCGCCGGTAATAAAGAGATGGTCCCAGCGGCCCTCTCTCCAGAAGTTCCAGTGACGGAACATCAGGTGGTCCACCAGGCGGGCCTTGACCTTTCCTTCTTCGTATTCCTTGAGCATCTTCTCGTTGCAGTCCATGTCCTCGCATTCAGGATAGACGCTTGATGTAAAGGCGAAGCTCTTTCCGTCGGGTGACCACAGCGGCGATGAGACGCCGGTAGGGATGTCGGTGATCTTCTTCGCTTCGCCGCCGTCGACAGGGATCACCCATATCTGGGGTGAACCGCCGCGCGTCGAGACGAAGGCGAGTTTCCTGCCGTCAGGCGACCAGCAGGGAGCGTAGTCGGCCCCGTCGCTGCGCACGAAACGATACGGGTCCCCGCCCTTGACAGGCACGAGATAGATATCGGTGTTGGAGGAGTTGGCTTCCTTGTCGAACCATGTGACTGTGAAGGCAATGTTCTTGCCGTCCGGTGATACCTCAATACTGCCGATGCGACCCATGGAGATCAGGTCGTCGAATGTGATCGCCCGTTTCTCCGCGTTTACGGAGAACGCTCCGGCGAGCAGTACAACGGCTATTATAAGGATCGATGCTGCGCGCTTCATTCCGGCTCCTTCCGGTTGGATACAGATTGTCGAATTCCCCGGCGATTCTAGAAGAAAGGGGCCCTCCGGGGCAACACTTTTGGTTTTCCCTTGAAACGATCCGCTAATGCTAATAGTCTGACCGCATCTTTGAAAGATATATCGATACTGAACGACTGAAATCTCCCGGAGGAGACAATGAGTGAGATGATTGCGGTAAAAGAGATCAGCAAGAGCTTCGGCGATGTCCGGGCGGTAAAAGGAATAAGCTTCTCAGTTGAACAAGGGGAGATCTTCGGTTTCCTGGGCCCGAATGGAGCGGGAAAGACGACCACGATCTCGATGCTGTCCGGGCTGCTCAGGCCCGATTCAGGATCGATCACGATAGACGGTATGGATATGAACTCGAGCGGAAGAGAGATCAGGCGGATCATGGGGGTCATTCCGCAGGAGATAGCTCTCTACGAGGAACTCTCCGGGAGGGACAATCTTATCTTCTGGGGCGGCCTCTACGGCCTGACTGGCAGTGACCTGCGGGACCGGGTGGACCGCGCCCTGGAACTGGTCGACCTGTCTGACCGGGCGAAGGATGCTGTCAGAACATACTCAGGAGGTATGAAGAGGAGGATAAATCTCTGTGCGGGACTCGTTCACGATCCAAAAGTGATCCTGCTCGACGAGCCGACACTGGGGATCGATCCGCAGGCCAGGATAAGGATACTCGATGTCGTCAAGGGCCTTGCCAGCGAGGGCAAGACGGTCATCTACACGACTCACTATCTCGAGGAAGCGGAGCAGCTCTGCGACCGCATAGCGATAATCGATGAGGGAACGGTGCATGCCTCGGGGACCCTTGCCGAACTGGTCGAGCTGGTCGGAGGTAAGATCCTCGTCTCGATCACCGGTGATTTCGGCGCCGGTGAAGCGAAACAGGTTATCGGTGACGCAGAGGTCGACCATATATCGGACGGGGAACTGCGCGTGAAACTGCTCGACCGTGATGAGACAGGCAAGCTTCTCGGCGGGCTTTTCTCCGCCGGCATGCATGTCGACGGTGTCGCTATAAGGGAACCGAGCCTCGAAAGTGTCTTCCTTCAGGTCACCGGAAGGGAGCTGAGGGACTAGGATGAAAGCTCTACTCGGCATCCTCGTGAACGATATCAGGCGGCGGTTGAAGAATCCTGTCTCGATCATCCTGATGCTGCTGATACCCGTTTCCATGACACTGATCATCGGCCTTGTCTTCGGGCCGGAAGGCGATGTCGACATGCCGAAGATCAAGGTCCTTCTCGTTGATAATGACGGAGGTTTCTTCGGCGGATTTCTCAGGCAGGGCATGCAGCAGGGGGAGCTCGGCGATATGCTCGACATCACAGAGGTCTCAGCCGCGGAGGGGGAGGAGATGATGAGCGGGGGGAAGGCGTCTGCGCTTATCGAGATCCCGGAGGGATTCACCACCAGTGTCCTTGACGGCAAGGCCGCGCAGCTGAGACTGGTGAAGAATCCTTCGGAGGCTTTTCTCCCGATCGTTGTGGAAGAGATCACGAAGACGATGGCTGTCCTGCTTGATGGTGGTACGAGGATATTCAACGGGCCGATGGCCAGGGTACGCTCGATCGCCGACCAGGACGGCTGGCCCGCCGCGTCTGATATGGAAGAAGTGATGGATGGAGCGAAAAACGGCGTGGTACTCGCCTACCCATATATCGCCGATTCCCTGATCACCTTCACGGACGAGGTCGCCGCTCTGCCCGATTCTGTTTCGAAGGTCGATGATCCTGTCGTCAGTGATTTTAATATATTCGCCTATGTCATGCCCGGAGCCATGATGATAGGCCTGCTGTTCATCGTCGAGCTCGTTCTGCGGGATCTGCTTCGCGAAAGAAAAGCGGGGACATTGAAGAGGATTCTGGCCGCCCCCGTGACCACTGGACAGGCGGTAGCCGGAAAGGTCGGAGCTGCCTTCGTGATAACGATGATATCGTGCCTGTTGCTTCTCGCGGTAAGCGGGCTGGGCTTCGGGGTCGATCTCGGTGATCCGCTCGCATTGTTCCTTCAGACAGTCACCACCATAATGATGTGCACGGGGATCATGACATTCCTTTACGGAGCGATCAAGAACGAGAGGGCCGCCGATGCTGTGATGTCGTTAGTTATCATCGGAATGTCCCTTTTCGGAGGGAGCATGGTGCCGATCGAGCAGATGCCCCCGTCCCTGCAGGCGGCAGGCAGGTTCTCGCCCGTCTTCTGGGCTGCTGACGGGATGAAGCAGATCTTCCTTTTCGACGCTGGCGTTTACGATATCAGGACAAACCTGTTGATACTTTCGCTTATCGGGATTTTAACGATCATTCCAGGTAGTCTTCTGATACGCGCCAGGATCTCGAAGGGAGGTGTGTGACAATGAGGAACGGAAGGATGAATCTGATATGGAAGATCGCCTCGTGTGATTTCAGGCTGACGATGATGGAGAAGAGCTCCGTACTCTGGATATTCCTCATGCCGCTCGCCTTCATGACCTTCTTCGGCCTTTCCTTCGGCGGAGGTTCCGGGGGGACACCGACGGCGACGCTGACAATCGAGAACAACGACGGCGGATATCTCACTGATGACCTGATCTCCCTTCTCGCGGGGGAAAACTACTCCATCCAGATGAGCGATACCCTGCCGGAGGACAGGAACACTTTCCGGACACTTATCATACCGGAAGGGTTCACCGATGATGTGCTCGGCCGGGAAAAGGTCGAGCTTGCCCTGGTGCGCGACAGGGGCTCGAACATGAATGCCGGTGAGGCTGCTTCGGCGGCGGTTATCAGGAGCATCGCGAGGCTCGTAAGCGGGCTCGTCGAGATAGAGAACGGACTGATAAACGAGGGCTCTGGCTCGATCGCGGTTAGCGGCGATTCGCTTTACGGCTCGCTTCTGCTTGTCACCAGGGAGCAGCCGGGGATGGCGGTGGTCCTCGAGGAAAGAATAGACACTTTGATGGTCCGGCCGGCGAATATCACTGTGAAGTCGGAACTCGCTGGAAAGAGGCAGGAGATTCCGAGCGGTTTCCAGTCGTCGGTCCCGGGCAGCCTCGTCATGTTCGTTCTGATGACGATGCTGTTCAGTGGTTCGGCAATAACCGCTGAGAGGAAGGACGGGGTGCTGAGGCGCATCGGAATGTCGCCGGCTAGTAAAGGCGATGTCGTATCAGGCAAACTGCTCGGACGCATCTTTATTGCTGCGGCCCAGATCGTATTCCTTCTGGCCGTCGGGAAATTTCTCTTCGGCATCTCACTTGGAGGCAGCCCGGGAGGGCTCTTCCTTCTGATGCTTTCGTTCGCTTTCGCGATGGGATCGTTGTCGATACTGTTCGGCGCGCTCATCTCGGATCCCGACCAGGTCACGACACTCGGTGTCATAACGGCGATGGCGATGTCGGCGCTTGGCGGATGCTGGTGGCCGCTCGAGGTGGTATCGGCTCCGATGAGGGTCGTCGCATACTGCCTGCCGACCGGCTGGACGATAAACGGGATACACAGGTTGATCTCTTTCGGGATGGGTGGTTCGGCAGTATTACCGCATGTCGCGGTACTCACACTCTTCGGCCTGGTCTTCCTCGTTCTGGGGGCGAAGCGGCTCAAGTGGGATGTGTGACGGTAAGGTCCGTCAGTGGATAGCGTAGTGGATGACCGTTCCGTTTGAGCCGACAGCGTAGACGTCATTTTTCGACAGGCTCGTCACGGCCCTCAGGTGAGCTGATACACCCGAGAAGAGCTTTTCCCATTCCATGCCGTCGTAGTGGAGGATCTCGCCGAACTCTCCTGTTGCGAAGACGTCGTTCGGCCCGCTTCCCCAGACAGAGTAAAGTTTCCTGTAGGTTCCGCTCACCATGGGTGACCATTCGTACCCGTCGTAATGAATGATCGCCCCGAAAGATCCGACCGCGAAGACGTCGTTCGGCCCGCTTCCCCAGACCCCGAAGAGAGAGTGGGAGGTGACGGTTCCCATCGTATCCCATTCGGCTCCATCGTAGTTGAACACAGAACCCATGCCGCCGACAGCGAACATATCGCCCGCTCCCGAGCCCCATACATCCTGGAGCCATTCGTCGGTCGGACGGGGGAGTTCGTCCCAGGTGGAGCCGTCAAAATGAGCGACGAGGCCGAACGGTCCGACGCAGTATATATCGTTGCGGGATGATCCCCAGAGGGCGTTTATCTCCCAGCCCAGAGGGAGCTGTGTAGAGGCCCAGCCGCTGCCTTCAAATTCTATAAGGATGCCGATCTGCCCTGCAGAGAGGATGTCACCCTCCGGCAGGCCGCGGACCGTGTAAAGTTCCTGCGTTCCGCCGTATGACATCGCGTTCCACTTTCCGGCTGCCTTGCGGAGAATCGCTCCTCCGCTCCCGACAGCGAAGATACCGTCGGTCTCGTTGCTCCAGGCGCCGAAGAGATGCTCCGAGAAGGGATTGCCGTTCGGAAGCCACTGTGCGCCGTCGAACTCGAGGATGTCGCCATGCACCCCGACCGCGATACCGGCTCCGCTCCTTACGTCTACCGCGTGGAGTTTGCTGATGTCGGCCTGGACCTGCAGGTACGGTTCCCATGAAGAACCGTCGTAGAGGAGGACCGTTCCATGATCGCCGACCGCGAATATCCGGTCAGCCGAGATGCCGTCGATCGCGAGCAGGTGCTCGGTCGTATGGCTGTCTTCTGCCAGCCACGCCATTCCGTTGAACCTCATCATGTCGCCGTATAGGCCGACAGCGAAGATGTCGCCGTCAGGAGTTCCCCAGATTCCCCTGAAATAGCGCCCGCCGCCGCCGGGCATCTCCACCCAGCCGCCGCCGTCGTATCTCATGATCAGGCCCGAGTCGCCGACGATGAAGATATCCTGCGGCGATGTTCCCCAGATCCCGTAGATATCGTCTTCAAAAACGGTCGGCTGGGTAGACCATGACATGCCGTCGTAGCGGAGCACCGTGCCGCCCTCGCCGGCGGCGAATATCACGCCGCCCGGCAGGCCGAAGATACAGTGAAGATCATCGGTTGTTACCGAGTCGGCCGTATCCCACGATGTCCCATCGTATCTGATTATGATCCCGCTGTTGCCGACCGCCCAGATCTCGTTTTCCGAGACGCCGTATATCGCGTTCAGGGAGGCAGTGACGGGGCTCTCCATCGAGACCCATCCGGAGGTCTCATCTTTCAGGATCATGCCGCCGTCGCCGACCGCTATCGCACCGCCGGTGCCGGGATCGTAGATCCCTCTTAATGTCCGTACTGTCGCTTCGACCCTCCACCAGGCCTCAGGGCCCAGTTCGATCTCAGGCGCCGCCGGGCCGTCTCCGCCGCATGACGACAGCAGAAGTGCGATTATTACGGGGATGACTATACTTGAAGATTTCTTGATGTTGTTTATCGGGCGTTTCATAGCCGGTCTCTCCTCGGGCGGCGGGCCATGGTGGGGCCAGTCGGGGCTTACCTCTGAAATTTAATGCTTTTTTTTGCCGATAAACAGCAGATTCGGAGAGAAAGCGGGGGTGCCGCTCATCGGCTGTTTCTCTCGCTTGCGGTATAGAATGTCTCGCCGTCGTGGACCTCTGCCCTTGCCGAGCCGTCCTCGATCAGGGTTCCGAGGAGCTTGATGACCCCCTGGATCGGGACGCCCAGGGAGCGGTGTATGTCAGCGGCTGTGCACGGCCGTCTCTCGATCATAGAGAGGATACGGTCGGTGGAGGCGAACTCCTCGTGACTTGCCCGTGTTCCGGTCGATGCCACTATCTCGCATCCCGGTCCGAACGATCTGCAGATCGCTTCGAGGCGTTCGCGCGAAAGGGGTGATATCCCGCCTTCCGTTCCAGGACGGACGGCGGTGTTCAGCTGTATCGATCCGACCCTGTGTTTGCTGATGAACGAGGCGAGCGCCTCGAGGTCCTCGTCTCCTGTGTTGTATCCATCGATCAGGAGGATCTCGAACTGGACCTTTCCCTCGTACCCGTCGAGAAAGGTGCCCAGCCCGCCGACCATCCTCTCGAGAGTGATATCGGGATGGGGCCTGTTAATACTCGAGAAAGATCCTGCGAGGGCGGAATCGAGTGACGGAAGAACTATATCTGCCCGGCCTATCTCGTCGCGGACCTCGGGCATGAAGAAGAGGGAGGAGTTGGTTATTACTGCGACCGGTATACCTGTGGTCTTTTTTATTTCGTCTATCAGCTCTCCGAGCCTGCTGTAGAGAGCCGGTTCGCCGGCGCCGGACAGCGTGATCACGTCGGGCGGATCGGTTATCCCGGCCAGTGAGTCCCGAAGCTCGTCGAGTATCTCCTCGAGAGGGAAGAACTCACTGCGCTGACAGGTCAGTTCAGTCGTTGCTCCGCACTCGCAGTAGATACAGTTAAAAGTGCACGTCTTGTACGGTACGACATCTACGCCGAGCGATCTTCCAAGCCTTCTGGACGGAACGGGGCCGAATATTCTGCTCATCTGTTTTCTCCCTTCATACCGGAATCTAGTATAAGAACAGAATTTCTGCCACCCCAAATGCTTGCGTACAGGGGCCGCATTGTTCATTATGTCTGCGTACGTTGATAATCATTACGACCACGATCATTCTGGAGGTTCGCGATGGGCGGACGGATAGCGAAGATGTACCGGCAGAAGCTCCGTGAGATTGACGACATCGTCAAGCTGATAAGTGCCGGGAGCAGGATATTCATCGGTTCGGGAGCGGCCGAGCCGCAGCTCCTGATAAAGATGCTTATCGAGAAAGGCAGCCACATCGCCGATCACGAGACGATCAATGTCATCGAGTTCGGCACCACGCCGTACACCGAGGCGGTGATGAGCCGCCCCTTCAAGCAGAACGCCTTCTTCATAGGTCCGAACGTCAGGGATGCCGTCAACGAGGGCCGCGCCGAGTACACACCGATATTTCTCTCCGAGCTGCCCGACCATATAAGAAGCGGCCAGCTGAAGATCGACGTCGCCTTTATCCAGGTGGCGCCGCCTGACAGATACGGCTACTGCTCGCTCGGGGTCTCGGTCGACGTCGTCATGGCGGGAACCGAGGCGGCAAAGCTCGTTATCGCCGAGGTCAACAAGCAGATGCCCCGCACGCTCGGCGACTGCTTCGTTCATATCAAGGATATAGACTATGTCGTCGAGAGCGATCTGCCCCTTATCACATGGTCCCCGCCCGAGCCTGACGATGTGGCGATGAAGATCGGGCAGAACGTCTCGAAGCTTATCGGCGACGGAGCGACGATACAGGCGGGGATCGGTATGATCCCGAACGCGATCCTTTCCTTCCTCGGAGACAAGAACGACCTCGGCATTCACAGCGAGATGTTCTCCGACGGGATCATCGATCTGGTAGAAGCGGGCGTCATCACTAACAGGAAGAAGACGCTGCATAACGGCAAGATCATCGCCACATTCTGCATGGGTACGCAGAGGCTCTACGATTTCGTCCACGACAATCCGTTTATCGAGTTCCATCCGTGCGACTACACGAACGATCCTTTTATCATAGCGCAGAACGAGAAGATGATATCGATAAATGCCGCCATACAGGTCGATCTGACCGGACAGGTATGCGCCGACTCGATAGGCGAGTACTTCTACTCCGGTATCGGCGGCCAGGTCGATTTTGTCCGAGGCGCGGCGCGTTCGAAGGGAGGCAAGCCGGTCATCGTCATCCCGTCGACCGCAAAGGACGGGACAGTCTCGAGGATCGTGCCCTTCCTCGACCAGGGAGCGGGCGTGGTCACCTCGCGCGGCGATGTCCATTACGTTGCGACCGAGTACGGGATGGTGAACCTGCACGGGAAGAACCTCCGCGAGAGGGCCCTGGCGCTGATAGATATCGCGCATCCTGACTTCAGGAACGACCTTATCGACTACGCGAGGCAGAGGCACCTCGTCCACATGGACCAGATGCCGATGACCTCGGGCAAATATTATCCCGTAGAGGTAGAGGAAACGGCGGTGTTAGGCGACGTCGAGGTCTTCTTCAGGCCGGTAAAGCCTTCCGATGAGGATCTCGAGAGGGAGTTCTTCTACAGCCTCAGCGACGAGTCGGTATATTACCGATTTTTCAATATCGTAAAGGCGATGCCTCACGAGAAGCTTCAGCCGCTGGTCAATATCGACTATCGCAGCGAGATGGCGATCGCCGGATTCATCGGGGAAGCGGGCGATGAGGAGATGGTCGCTATCGGGCGGTACAAGACCGACCCGGCCGATAACCTCGCCGAGATCGCATTCCTCGTCCGTGATGACTGGCAGCAGAGAGGTATCGGGACGTACCTGTTCAACAAGCTGACCGACCACGCGCTGAAGCGCGGACTGAGCGGGTTCAAGGCTGAGGTCCTGGCGCAGAACAAGAAGATGATGTACGTCTTCCACAAGAGCAAGTTCCCCGTGAAGACGAAGCTCGAAGACGGCGCCTACTATCTTGAGATACTGTTCACCGGCGGGGAGAAGGTATGAGCGACGCAGTATTCGTCTATTCGCCGGCGCTCGCCGGTTTTGAGCTCTCCCCCGACCATCCGTTCAAACCCGAGCGGGCGAGGCTGACATTCGAGATGTGCGGAGAACGCGGTTTGCTCACCGGAAACGGTGTTCGAGTCGACGAGTTCGCCGGGCCGGAAGAGGGGCTGCTCGAGAGCTGGCACACTGAGGAATACATCTCACTGCTTGCTAGGGCGGAGAGCGGGCTCGAGGTCGACGTCGAGATGCTCCATCACGGCCTCGGTACCGCCGAGAATCCGATATTCAAGGGCGTACACACATACTCGAAACTCTCCGCTACAGCGAGCGTGAGGGCGGCAAGGGCCGCGGCCGACGGTGGTTCGGCGTTCAATCCGTGCGGCGGGTTCCATCACGCGCACCGCGACAGGGCATCGGGATTCTGCTATATAAACGATGCTGTCATCGCGATCCTCGAGCTGAGAAAGATGGGGCTCCGGGTCGCCTACGTCGATATCGACGCTCATCATGGCGATGGTGTTCAGGACGCTTTCTACGATGACCCGGAGGTGCTTGCGATCTCCGTCCACGAATCGGGAAGGACCCTCTTCCCGTGGGGCGGATTCGAGAAAGAGTCGGGAGCGGGCGGCGCGAAAGGATACAACATCAACGTTCCTCTCGAACCGGAGACGGACGACAACGCATTCATGTTCCTCTTTTCGGAGATAGTGATGGATGCGCTCGGCCTCTTCCAGCCGGAGGTCATAGTGGGGACGTTCGGGACGGACACCTTCGCGACAGATCCACTGACCCACCTTAAGATGACTAACAACGGGTATATAGACGCGATCGCGATGCTTCGATCCCGTTTCCCGAGGATCGCCGCTCTGGGCGGTGGTGGTTACAACATGGACAATGCCGTGCGCGGCTGGACCCTGCTCTTTGCCGAACTGGCGGGAAGAGAGATGGGCGGCGGGTACGGGGGCGCTCTCGGAGGCGTCCTTCTCGGCGACCCCTCGATCGTCGGTTCGGACCTCAGGGACATGCATGTATACACGACCGGAAAGGCTCAGGATGAGATCAGGGAGCGTTCCGGGGAACTGATAGAATGGTATCGAGGCGAGATTCGGCCGATTCTCACGTAAAAGTCGTATAAATCGACATTTCCGGGCCGAAAGTGTTTGAATGAGCGGTGCCCGTTTAATAACTTTACTCCTCTTGGTTGGAACAGGTGGAGAGGTATCAGAATGTACGAACGTTATCTTAATATTGTAGAGGCCGAGCTCGGATCGCTGATAGATGCGATCGGTGAAGCGAAGGGCCCGGAGGAAATATCAAAAAGAGTCTTCGAGGCCTCTGAGACGGTCCATTACGGCCGAATCAGCAGCGACGATGAACTCCGTACCCTGATGTATGACGTCATCCGCCTGGCCAAGCCCCCCGTTCTCTCCAGGGCGTGGGAGGAGGCGTGGGGAAATCTCTTCTCGCTCCTCATCGAGTACACGCTCGCCTCGGGCGACGGGCCCGGCACAGTGATAAGGCTCCTCTACGGCGAAGACAAGATGCCCGACGTCTCAGGAGAGATGATACTCTGCATCAATCCCGGCTCGACATCGACGAAGGTCGCCCTCTTCAGCGGATTGAACCTCCGCGCTTCAGATGAGGTCCATCTGCCTCCCGATTTCAAGGACGGTATTGACGCGAGGGCCGGTGCAATCGCCGAGTGGCTCGAGAAGCTCGGGCTCCAGCCGGGGCAGCTGACAGGGATAGCGTGCAGGGGTGGATTCGTAGAGCCGATCCCTACCGGGACATACGAGGTCGTCAGGGAGATGGTCGACGATCTCAGCGAGCCGAGGATCGAGCATGCCTCCAACATGGCGATTCCTATCGGGTTGTCGCTGAGGGAGAAGTTCTCGGGCGAGGGGGATATCCTCGTAACGATGACCGATCCTGTCGCGAGCGACGAGATGGCGACGACTGCGAGACTGACCGGCGTGCAGAAGCTGCTGAGGGACGGTTCCGGCGCTCACTATCTAAACCAGAACGCCGTGCACGACCTCACTTCGGCCGTTCTCGGCAAAAAGCGCGATGAACTTGTCACCATTGGGGCCCATCTCGGTGGAGGGGTGTCGATCGTGCGCCACAGCGAGGGGAAGGTCGCCGACCTTGTGAACGCCTTTGCAGGCGTGCCCAGCGCCAACCGCTCGGGAAGCATGACACTCGACATAATTTTCCAGGCTATCGAGGACAACAGGATCAGCCTGTCCGATCTGCGGAGCTACCTCTTCAAGACAGGCGGACTGATAGACCTCACAGGAACGAACGATTTCAGGGCGCTCCTCCACTTCCGCGATTCAGGCGCGGTGGGAAAGCAGCGCGAGAAGATAGAACATGTCATCGATTTCATGGCGACTTCGATAGCGGGAGCGGTCATGAAACTCGCCGCAGTAGAAGGCGCCATCGACCTCGTCATACTTACCGGCGGACTCTCGCGAAGCGGTGAGTTCACCGGGCGCATCAAGAGAAAGCTGTTCCCCTATTTCCCCGTTGTGATCATCCCCGGTTCGGTCGAGCATGAGGCGATGGT
>CAYWGA010000002.1:0-68896 GCA_964457905.1 uncultured bacterium
AAGCGCCCTGGTCCAGAGTTTCTCCTTGAAGAACTCGATGCCACCACAATGCGAGGTGAAACTCGAGGCCTTCGGAACCCGGAAGCAGGTCAGGTACCATAGCTCGAGTTCCGCGCAATCCGTGGGAAAATATTTCTGGATGTTAACGCTTCTACCGAGCACTTTTTCATTCTTTTCCCAGTCCTCGCTGAGGTTCCAGTCGACCCAGAGAGCGAGGTTGAGATCCTGTTCGAATTCTTCCGCTGTTCTCATATTGGCACGAGGGATACGGATCCTGTATATGACAAAGATCCACCTCCTCGGGTACCAGAATTTGCCGTTGAGAAACCAGAGGCCGTCGCATTCGACGGAAGACGCTCCCAGCTGCTCGATCCCCGGTTCCCAAACCTGTATCACAGGATACGGTTCAGGGGCCGGTCCCGGCTCGTACTGGGGCCGAAAGCAGGCCAGTCCGTCGGCGAGCTGGAACTCGCCGCCGAGAAGCCACTCGTCGACCATCGCCTCGGGAGGAAGGTCCTCCTGGGCGATGCGCACAACTTTCACGTCTTTACTGATTTCCTGGGCAGTTACTGTGGAAAAACACAGCGTCAAGAACAGGAGAAGAACAAGGAAAGAGATGATCTTTCCAGACATTGTATCCCCCTATCTATTACCCCTTGCGCTTTGCGGGCCCTCAAGAATGGCGGGAGAGCACCGCATGAAATGATCGGCCGGTACCGGTCATTCACCCCCCTCGGAGCACAGCACGACAGGCCGGGGTGCGTACTGCATCCAGGTTGTTGCTTGTAAGCAGCTATTTGATGGTTTCGGACCGCTCATATAAGTCTGCAGCTGCAAGACCCCTCGGACTCACGGCCAATACGGACGCTACCCATCGCAGACTGATTTAGAAAAAAAAGGGACCGAGAGCAGTATCCCCGTGTGAAGGGAATAGAGGCAGAGACACAGATGCAGTGGCGGCTGTTCCTGGTCCTGAAATTTTCAGAGTATCGACTCTCCCAAAGAATCGCCGGAATTGTATCATCTCCCTCCTGCCAAGTCAAGAAATGCTGTGCCCCCCCGGGGGAACCGGAATTTCCTTGCAATCCCATGCTCACAGGGAGGATAATTCCCCCGTAAGCGGTTCAAATCATTTGAGAAAACATTTCAACAGGAGGTCTCGATGAGAGAGATGAGACGGGCACTGCTCGTACTGGTCCCCCTTATCGTGCTTTGTCCTGTCGTCGTGTCAGCACAGTACATGGTGCTTCACGACGTGCAGGGAAGTGCGGGGGGAACTGCGAGCGGGAGTCACAGGGTATTGTTCACCGCTGGTGAAACGCAGATCTACTACAAGACGGGGCCGGACAACACCGTTCTCCCCGGATTCTGGCAGATCGCGGGATTGTCCTCATCGGTAGAAGTCGCGATCGCGTCATTCTTCGGGGACCTGAGACACGGCACAGTCGAACTGACCTGGATCGCATCCACGACCGGGTCACTCGACGGTTTCAACATCTACAGGGGTGAAGGTGAAAGTCCCGACATCTTCGAAAAACTCAACGATGAGCCGTTTGGAACACCGGGCACAAACATCTACTCCGACGAGTCTGCGCTGCCCGGCAAAACATACACATACCAGGTCGGAGGCGTACAGGGCGACAGGGAGTTCCTTTCCTTCACCCTTACCATCAACATGCCCGAGATACCTCTGACCCTCTATCAGAACTATCCGAATCCGTTCAACCCTTCGACTTCGATCTCGTTCTACATACCCGGCCCCGAAAGGGTCCGCCTGGAGATCTTCGACATTCAGGGAAGAAGGATCAGGACACTTGCCGACCGCCAGATGGAAGGCGGCAGACACACGATGCACTGGAACGGCATGAACGACGCCGGGAGCAATGTCTCTTCCGGGGTATACCTCTACCGCCTCGTGTGCGGCAAAAAAGTACTGACACGTAAACTCGTTATGATGAGATAGAACGAGACGAAAGGATACCGGATATGAAGACAATACTGGTCATACTCGCAATCGTCATGATGGCAGCCGTCCCCGCCTCAGCACAGATCCCGCGACTGATCAACTACCAGGGAGTTCTGACAGACGACATGGGCGTCGTGGTGTCGGACGGCTCGTACAGCATGACATTCAGGCTCTACGAAGAGCCCTCCGGAGGAACGCAGCTCTGGGAGGAGACGATCGACGTCAACGTCAGCAAGGGAATCTTCAACACGACCCTCGGGCATGATGTTGTCATTACGGAGTTCTTCGACAAACCCCTCTATCTCTCGATCGAGATCGATGGAGGCGGCGAGCTTTCTCCGAGGAGGATCTTTACTGCGAACGCATACGCGTTCAGCACACGGGCGGTCTATGGAGTCAGCAATGTATTCCCGGCGGAGGGGAATGTCGGAATCGGGATTATAGCCCCGGCACCGGAAGCGCCTCTTCACATCTACACGGATATAACCGACCCGAACACCCCGGCCCTTCTCATCCAGAACGAAGGCACCCACAGCATCATCGATTTCAAAAGGAATTCGAATACCGAGGCAAGGATCAGGATGTCGTCGGGCAGCAATTTCTACTTCGGGACCCTGACAACGGGCGGCGTATCGTTCAGGACGAACGACCTCAACCGCATGAGTATTGCGGGAGACGGGAGAGTGGCGATCGGTAGCGGATTTTCAGAGAAACTCGCCGTCGACGGCGCGATCAATCTAGGCACAACTACGGAAAGCAACGCCGGCACGCTCCGCTGGACCGGGTCGGACTTCGAGGGGTACGACGGATCTCTCTGGCATTCGCTGACAAGCGGCGGCGGGAGCAGCCTGCCATCGGGCTCTGCTGGCCAGACGCTCCTTCACAATGGCGCGGACTGGGCAGCTGCAACCAACCTGTACAACAACGGCACCAGTATCGGCATCGGGACCGTGGCGCCGACCTCACCCCTCCACGTGGTGTATTCGGCAGGACAGGTAGCCCTTCAGGTGGACAGCGACGACGGCTCGTGGGCATCGATATACATCAATGCATCCAATCCCACCGGAAAGCCCTACTACGGATACCAGAAACAGAACGCAACAGTAGGTGGTCATTATCTCGACTCTGCCCTCAATTGGAACCTGAAACTCGATGGTAATCCCGCCCTGATCGTCCAACCAAACGGCTGGGCCAGCTTCGGTAGCGTGGCCGTTTACGAATCTCTCAATATCCCGGGCGCCTTGAAGTTGGGCATGAATTCAAATAACAACGCCGGGACGATCCGCTGGACCGGATCCGATTTCGAGGGATATGACGGTGGAAGCTGGAATTCCTTTACATCGAGCGGACTCCCCGCCGGCTCAACGGGACAGACTCTTCGGTACAACGGAGACTGGGTCGCGGCGGGCAACCTGTACAACAGCGGCACGGACATCGGGATCGGGACCACATCGCCCGTGACAAACCTCCATATCTATGAAAACGTCAACGGTATAATGGGGATCCAGATCGAGAACCCCAACACTGGATCGGGATCGGGAGAACAGATCGCGTTTGTCGACGAGAACGGAACAGTCGCAGGAATAAGGTTTTATGACGACACTGCGGTATCCACATACGCCGGATCGATGGCGATATACAACAACAGGCCTTCAGGCTCTATACTTTTCAGGACCGGCGGCGTGGACAGGATGAAAATACTGGAATCGGGTGTGCTCTCGGTAATAGGGACGGGCGGGAACGCGTCGGTCGGCCTGCCGACCGACGCTGTCTCCGCGCCGGAGATTCTCGATGAACCGGGTACAGCAAGCTCGACATCCAACACCTCCACTCTTATCAGCACTACGGCGACAGTACTTCTCTCGAGGACGATCACCGTCCCGGATGACGGGTATGTCTTCGTCATCGGAACCACGCAGGCCCAGATCGGGCATTCAGTCGGTACCAGCTCGACCCTGAATGTAGGGGTATCCAACAGTGCTTCCGTTCTTCCGGTCAACCAGGATGTCGGCTGGCTGATACCGCCCGGCTCTTCGACAGCTACCTACACCCTGCCGATAACCGTGCAGGGACTTTTCGAGGTTTCGGCCGGCTCCAATTCCTTCTACCTGCTGGGTTTAAGCGCCACCGCAACCGCTACGATGTACGGCCTGGACAAACAGCTGACGCTCATCTATATCCCGACCAATTACGGCACCGTCATGCCGACACTGGTCTCTTCCAGTCTGGCGGACAGCGACGTGCCGACGGACAGGGGTATGAGCTCCGGGGATCTCTCGGCAGAAAGAGCGGCATCTGAAGCTGTGAACAACGACCGCATCGAGCGCGAACTCGCCGCGATGAGGGACCGGATAGCAACTCTTGAAAATGAGCTCGGCAACAAGTAGAAACAAACTGCGGATTCGAAATAAAGGGGGCGGGGCATCAGGTCCGCCCCCTTTGTGTTTGACCTTGCACGGGAAGTTAGATTGTGAGAATGTACGTTCGAACGGGGTAATATTCTATAAAATTTCGGGAAGCCGCCTGACAAGCCGGCATTTTCAATTTCAGAGATCGATCACAGGAGGTCTCGATGAGAGAGATGAGACGGGCACTGCTCGTACTGGTCCCCCTTATTGTGCTATGTCCGGTCGTCGCGTCGGCACAGTACATGGTGCTGCACGACGTGCAGGGAAGCGCGGGGGGAACAGCGAGCGGGAGTCACATAGTATTGTTCACTGCGGGCGAAACGCAGATCTTCTACAAGACGGGACCGGACAACACTGTCTTCCCCGGATTCTGGCAGATCGCGGGATTGTCCTCATCGGTAGAAGTCGCAATCGCGTCATTCTTCGGGGAACTGAGTCACGGAGTGGTCGAACTGACCTGGGTCGCATCCACGACAGGGTCACTCGACGGCTTCAACATCTACAGGGGTGAAGGTGAAAGCCCCGAACAATTCGAGAGACTAAACGACAAACCGTTCGGCACTTCGGGCACAAACATCTACCACGATGAGACGGCTTTGCCCGGTAAAACATACACATACCAGGTCGGAGGCTTACAGAGCGACAGGGAGTTCCTCTCCTTCACACTGACCCTCGATGTGCCCGAGATACCTCTGACCCTCTATCAGAACTATCCGAATCCGTTCAACCCTTCGACTTCGATCTCGTTCTACATACCCGGCCCCGAAAGGGTCCGCCTGGAGATCTTCGACGTTCAGGGAAGAAGGATCAGGACACTTGCCGACCGCCAGATGGAAGGCGGCAGGCATACGTTCCACTGGAACGGCATGAACGACGCCGGGAGCAATGTCTCTTCCGGGGTATATCTCTACCGCCTCGTGTGCGGCAAGAAGGTACTGACACGTAAACTCGTGATGATGAGATAGAACGAGACGAAAGGAAGACGGAGATGAAGACAATACTGATAATTCTGGCAGTCATCATACTTGCCACTCTCCCCACCTCAGCACAGATCCCGCGGCTGATAAACTACCAGGGCGTACTGACGGACGACATGGGCGTTGTTGTGGCGGACGACTCGTACAGCATGACATTCAGGCTCTACGACACACCTTCCGGAGGAACACAGCTCTGGGAGGAGACGATCGCTGTCAACGTCAGCAAGGGAATCTTCAACACGACCCTCGGGCATGATGTTGTCATTACGGAGTTCTTCGACAAACCCCTCTATCTCTCGATCGAGATCGATGGAGGCGGCGAGCTTTCTCCGAGGAGGATCTTTACTGCGAACGCATACGCGTTCAGCACACGGGCGGTCTATGGAGTCAGCAATGTATTCCCGGCGGAGGGAAATGTCGGGATCGGGATCATTAACCCGGCCCCGGAAGCGCCGCTGCACCTGTACACGAACATATCTGACAGCAATCAGCCGTCCCTGCTTATCCAGAACGTCGGCGGTCAGAGCTCTATCGATTTCAGGATGGCGCTGGTGACCGAGGCAAGGATCAGGAAGTCCGGCGGAGGGGACCTCTTCATTGGAACACTGACCGGGCAGGGCATTACGTTCCAGCTGGGCGGTTCATACCTGCACCGCATGCTCCCCGACGGCAGTTTCGGTATAGACAATATCGCTCCGCTGGAGAAACTCGATGTCGGCGGCGCCATCAGGCTCGGCACCACGGCGAACAGCAACGCCGGAACGCTCAGATGGACCGGGTCGGATTTCGAGGGATATGACGGATCGCTCTGGCAGTCGCTGACAAGCGGCGGCGGGAGCAGCTTGCCTACGGGCGGTTCGACAAATACTCTTCGCCACAACGGAGCGGACTGGGTCGCGGCGACAAACCTGTCCAACGACGGAACTAACATAGGTATAAACACTGCTTCACCGTCCGTCCCCCTTCATATCGTTCAGCCTTCAGGCCAGGTCGCGCTTCGTGTCGATGGATACAACGCATCCTACGCGTCGATCTATGTAAACGCCGCCACGGCTCCCGCCGATCCTGTGTATGGATACCTTAGAGGAAGTACGATCTACGGCTACCACTACCTTGAATCGGACTACAGCTGGAACCTCAATCTGAATAGTGGCCTGGCCCTGCATGTGGAGCCGAACGGGTGGACCTCGTTCGGTAACGTCGGGCTTTCCGAATCTCTGAACATCCCCGGAGCACTGAGGCTGGGAAACACGACAGGCAACACTGCCGGCTCGATCCGCTACACCGGCACCGATTTCGAGGGATACGTCGGCGGGATGTGGAACTCCCTGACCGCCGGAAGCCTCCCTGCTGGAACTTCCGGCCAGACTCTCCGCTATAGCGGCGGATGGATCGCCGACGGCTCCCTGTACAACAACGGCAGCTACATCGGTCTCGGAACGACCTCGCCTGATGAGAACCTACATATCTACGAAGACGTCGACGCCTGGATGGGCATCACGATCGAGAACCCGAACACGGGCTCCGGTTCGGGAGAGCAAATCACATTCATCGACGAGAATGGAACACTCGCGGGAATCCGTCTTTACGACGACCTGTTCGCCGGCGCCTATGCCGGAGCGATGGCGATATATAACAACAGGCCTTCCGGCTCCCTCCTGTTCAGGACAGGCGGAGTAAATCAGATGAGGATAACGGATTCGGGGGAGCTCGAGACCTATGGCACAACGGGTAACAGGTCATTGTACGGCTGGAACAACCCGGTCGGGGGCAACTTCGCAGTCTACAATGAAACAGGCTCCTACACAACGGTCAGCCTCGAGGGCGACGGCAGCGGTGAAGGCGGATTCATCTGGGTGAGGAGAGATAACACTAACGCCGGATTTACCGTCGACGGCAATCACAATGGAACCAGGGACACAAAAGTAGGGATCTACGGAGCTCTCAGATCGGCCGAGTTCAACATGAATGAATCGGGAGACGATTCGGTCGACCTGCCCTCAAGCTCGGTATCAGCGTCTGAGATACTCGACGAGCCAGGGATCGCAAGCGCGACGGAAGGCACGTCAGCCGTGCTCATTCTGGTGACTCCGACTACCATCAACTTTCGTTCGTTTGATGCTCCGGCGGCCGGATACGCCCTTGTCATCGCCTCAGGGCAGGGACAGATGATTCATACGAACGGAGCCACATCGTATATAAACTTCGGCGTATCCGACGATTCCGGGTCACTACCCGGCAACCAGGATATAGCGTGGCAGATCGACCAGGCGGGCGCGACGGGAACGTATTCGACACCGGTGACGGTCCATGGCCTGTTTGAGGTCACGGCCGGCGTGAACACCTTCTATTTCCTTGGTACTAAAGGAGCAGCGAACGGAAACTCGTACTGCTTCGATGTACAGTTCACCGTCATGTTCATCCCGACATCGTACGGCACCGTAGTTCCGACGCTGGCTGGAGGCATGGACATCCCCGACACTGAAGCGCCTCTCTCCAGCAGGTCCACTGCGGATGTCTCGAGCGAACGAGCGGCCTCCATAGAGGCGAACAACACCCGTATTGAAGCGGAGCTGTCCAGGATGCAGGCGCAGATCGAAAAGCTCCAGGCCGAGCTGGATAATCCAAACCGGTAGTCTGCTGGTGAATGAATCCTGGTTTCAATCGCACAAAAAAAGGGCGGGCCGTATGGCCCGCCCTTCTGTCTGCATAGTACAGAGGATCGTTGTTAGACGATACCCTGATCGAGCATTGAATCGGCGACCTTGATGAAGCCGGCGATGTTCGCGCCCTTGACGTAGTTCACATGCTCGCCTTCCGTGCCGTACTCTACGCACTGCTCGTGAATGGCCTGCATGATGCCGAGAAGCTTCGCATCGACTTCCTCGCGGGTCCAGCTGAGGCGCAGGCTGTTCTGCGACATCTCGAGACCGCTGGTGGCGACTCCGCCGGCGTTGGCGGCCTTGCCGAGACCATAAAGGACCTTCGCGCCCACGTAGGCCTCGATGGCCTCAGGGGTGCTGGGCATGTTAGCGCCCTCGGAAACGACGAAGCAGCCGTTCTTGATGAGCTCTTTGGCGTCATTGCCGTCGAGCTCGTTCTGGGTCGCGCTCGGAAGAGCGACGTCGCACTTGACGCCCCAGGGCCTTTTGCCCTCGAGGTACTCGGCGCCCTTGAACTCCTTGACGTACTCACTGATACGGCCGCGCTTGACGTTCTTGAGCTCCATTACCCATGCGAGCTTCTCGCGGTCGATACCGTCCGGATCATGGATCGTTCCGCCCGAATCGGACAGGGTGACGACCTTGGCTCCGAAGTCGAGACACTTCTCGGTGGCGTACTGCGCTACGTTACCTGAACCGGAAACGGTGCAGACCTTGCCGCTGAGTCCGTCGCCCTTGTGCTTCAGCATCTCTTCGGCGAAATAGACCTGGCCGTAGCCGGTGGCCTCGGGCCTGATTCGCGATCCGCCCCAGTTCCTGCCCTTACCGGTCAGAACGCCTGTGAACTCGTTGCGGAGCTTCTTGTACATCCCGAACAGGAAACCGATCTCACGGCCGCCCACGCCGATATCACCGGCGGGAACGTCTGTGTTGGGGCCGATGTGCCTGAAGAGCTCCATCATGAAGGACTGGGTGAAACGCATGACCTCGCCGTCCGACTTGCCCTTCGGATCGAAATCGGAGCCGCCCTTGCCGCCGCCCATGGGCAGCGTGGTCAGCGAGTTCTTGAGGACCTGCTCGAAAGCGAGGAACTTGAGCATTCCGAGATTAACGGTCGGATGGAAACGCAGCCCGCCCTTGTAGGGACCGATTGCGCTGTTCATCTCGATGCGGAAACCCCTGTTGACCTGGACTTCGCCGTTGTCGGCGACCCATGGCACCCGGAACATGATCACGCGCTCGGGCTCGGCGATACGTTCGAGGATCTTGGCGTCTCTGTAAATGGGATTAGCCTCGATGAAGGGACCGAGAGCATCGGCGACTTCCTCTACAGCCTGATGGAATTCGGGCTGGTGAGGATCGCGCGCCTTGATCTTCTCCATGAATTTAGCGGTGAAATCGGACATTTTGTGCCTCCTGAGTTGGCTGTCCAGTCACGCACTTTGCCCCAGAGGGGCACTTCTTGAACGGTATGACCCCGGCTGCCGGAAGCGACCGGGAAAGGTACGATACTAGGATGGGTAGCCCCTTGTCAACCCCCTTGAAAAATTATTTTTCTATATCTGAATCCGGGGAGTGCATAAAGGTATATCATGTTCACTGACAATAACTTGCGATTGCAATTATTATGGGTGGATATTGGCGTTTGAGGTGTCTGGCGACTGGAGCCCCGGATCAGGATGCGACTCTCGGGATAAGTACCTTGCTCAGTCCGTCCCGCAACTCGTCAGAAGTGTATGGTTTGGGAATCACGCCACGGAAACCGAACTCGCGGTAGTTCTGCAGCACCGTATCGCCGACAAAACCGCTCGAGACGAGAGCGATCACGTCCGGATCGTACTCTACGAGCTTCTCTGCCGCTTCCCGGCCGCCCATTCCATCGTTCACACTCAGGTCGAGGATGACAGCGTCAAAACGTGAACCGTTCTCCGCAGCCTCAATATAGAGCCGCAGCGCCTCATCGCCGTCAGCGGCAGCTACGACATCGTATCCCATGATCTCAAGCATCCTGGATACAACGCTGCGAAGCATCTCTTCGTCATCCATGAACAGGATTCGTTTGCGTCCCTCAGAAATTTCCCCTGGACCGGTCATGCTTATCCCTCCCAGATACCCGGAAAGTCTTGATTGTTCCTGAACCAGTCGTCCGCTTATAACCCCTACTTATATTATTCCATATATTTCGGTGGATGTCTACCGTCAAATCCGCCGCCGGCCGTCAGGAACCCTCCGCGATCTCTTCCATGGTCCGTCCCGACGAGACCGATGTGTCGAAACTGCCGACGGGGTCGGCAGGGATACCTAACAGCTCGTCTTTTTTCTTTAAAAGGAGCCACCTCGCCTTCTCGCCCTTCCCGGTCCTGATAAGGGCCCAGGCGCCGCGGAGCCGCTCTCCATCGAGAAGGACCTCGACCTTTCCCTCCTCGAGCGATCTCTCCATATCGGCCCCGTCCCCCTCCTTCTCCGCCCTGACGTTCCCGTAGGTGCCTCTGTCCCAGATCATTACGGTGCCGCCGCCATACTCTCCCTCAGGGATCGTCCCCTCGAATCCGGCGTAGTCGTAAGGATGGTCCTCGGTCGGGACGGCAAGCCGCCTGTCGGCAGATACAGTCGACGGGCCCTTTGGAACGGCCCACGACTTGAGCACCCCTCCGACCTCGATCCTGAAATCAAAGTGCAGCGTGCTTGCCGCATGTTTCTGGATAACGAAGATCGGACGGCCGCCCGGGCTCTCTCCCCCGCCAGGTTCGTGCGTCAGATCGAAATCTCTCTTTTCCCTGTACCTGTCCAGTGGTTCTTCACTCATGCTGCCTCCCTTCGGGAAACATTATAAGATATCTTGAGGACTTTTAACTATTTTTCGTTGACTCACTATAAGCACCCCCTATATATTGTGCCTTGCCGCCGGTAACCACTCCATATATAGGAGTGCTTACAGGAACCCGGTGAGACTCCGGGACTGCCCCGCAGCGGTGAGCAGGAACGAAAGCCGCACGATGGCACTGGCCCCCGCCAGGGAGCCGGGAAGCCGCGGCCGGTAGGCAGGTACCGATACCAGCCTGCGAGTCCGAAGACCTGCCGGTGGCCCGCGAAGACAATCGCGGATATATGGGCCGAACCCTTCGAGGGAAGGACCGGCCTGACAGGCAGATTTTATGGCGCATATGCTTCTCGAATGACACGATGCCTCTCTGCCGCCAGGCGAACTTTTTCTCTCATATCGAAGGAAGCGAACGGGACCCGAGGGCATGGGGCCCCGGTAGCTTTCTGCGGACGAAAGGACATTCATGCAGACCACCTCTACCAGGGGCAAGACGGATTCTGTCCGCGGCAGCTCGACGGTATCGTTTACTTCGATCCGTAAAAGAGACGGACGCATCGCCGACTTCGACGCCGACAAGATCACCAGGGCGATCCTCAAGGCGGGACGTGCCTCGGGAGAGTTCACCGAGGATATGGCGCGCAAGCTGACGATCCGTGTACTCGGCCTCACGCAGGTGATGGCGCAGAGCGAGGTCCCGACGGTCGAGGAGATCCAGGACATTGTCGAGGATGTGCTCCTTACATCCCCCTTCAAGAGGACGGCAAAGGCCTACATCCTCTACCGCGACCAGCACTCACGGATCAGAGAGATGATAAAGCAGGCCGACGTCGACCTGATCGACAACTACCTCGAGAAGCTCGACTGGAAGGTCAAAGAGAACAGCAACATGGCCTACTCCCTTCAGGGCCTCAACAACTACATATCGAGCGAGGTCAGCAAGACATACTGGCTCAACAAGATCTACACGGCGGAGGTCCGGGAGGCGCATTCGTCCGGCGCGCTCCACATACACGACCTCGGCCTCCTCTCAGTCTACTGCGTCGGGTGGGACCTTCACGACCTTCTCCGAAGCGGTTTCCGCGGAGCAGCGGGCAAAGCTGAAAGCTCGCCGGCGAAACACTTCAGCACCGCTCTCGGACAGATCGTCAATTTCTTCTACACGCTGCAGGGCGAGGCTGCCGGCGCGCAGGCATTCTCTAACTTCGACACCCTGCTGGCGCCGTTCATCAGATATGACAAGCTTACATACAAGCAGGTAAAGCAGGCGCTGCAGGCATTCGTCTTCAACGTGAACGTCCCGACGAGGGTCGGCTTCCAGACCCCCTTTACAAATCTCACCCTCGACCTCCAGCCTCCATCCGCTCTGGCGAAGGAGCCTGCCATCATCGGCGGCAAGCCTATGAAGGAAACGTACAGTGAATTCGGCAAGGAAATGGTGACGCTCAACCGCGCATTCCTCGAGGTACTCTCGGAGGGAGACGCCCGCGGCCGGGTCTTCACCTTCCCCATCCCGACCTACAACATATCGTCCGATTTCGACTGGGACGCTCCGGGCCTCGAGCGGCTCTGGGAAGTAACCGGCAAATACGGGATCCCCTACTTCGCCAACTTCGTGAACTCCGACCTCTCCCCCGACGACGCACGGTCGATGTGCTGCAGGCTGCGGCTCGACATCAGGGCGCTCGAGAAGAGAGGCGGCGGCCTTTTCGGCGCCAACCCACTGACCGGTTCGATCGGCGTGGTGACGATCAACATGCCACGGATCGGGCATCTTTCCGAGACAGAGGAGGAATTCTTCGGCCGCCTCGGCCACCTGATGGAGATCGCTCGTACCAGTCTCGAGACAAAACGCAAGGTCCTCGAGGGATTCACAGAAAAGAACCTCTATCCCTACACGAAGTACTATCTGCGCAACATGCGCGAGAGGCACGACTGCTACTGGTTCAATCATTTCTCGACGATCGGACTGGTCGGCCTCAACGAGGCATGCCTCAACTTCCACGGTGTTACTATCGGCGACCCGAAGGGCGCCGAGTTCGCATGCAGGACCCTCGACTTCATGAGGGAAAAGCTGAGCGTGTTCCAGGAGGAAACGGGTAACTTCTACAACCTCGAGGCGACTCCAGCCGAGGGCACCGCCTACCGTCTTGCGAGGATAGACCGCGAGAAGTTCCCCACCATCATGTGCGCCAACGACAAAGGTCCGGATAAAAACATCGAGCCGTTTTACACCAACTCGAGCCAGCTTCCCGTCGATTTCACCGACGACATCTTCGAGCTGCTCGACCTGCAGGATGAGATCCAGTCGAAGTACACGGGCGGAACAGTCCTTCACGTCTTCCTCGGCGAATCCGTGGCTGACCCTGACGCGATAAAGAATTTCGTGCGCAAGGTGTGCAATGACTACAGGCTCCCCTACTTCACTATTTCCCCGACCTTCTCAGTGTGCCCCGAACACGGATACATCCGGGGAGAGGTGGCCCGATGCCCCGACTGCGCGAGAGAGACTGAGATATATTCGCGCGTCGTCGGCTACCTCAGGCCGGTCGACCAGTGGAACGAGGGGAAACAGGCCGAGTTCGAGATGAGGAAGAGGTATTCGATCTGATGAGGATCGGCGGATTCCAGAAATTCAGCCTCAGCGATTTTCCGGGTCACCCGGCGGCGATAGTCTTCACACAGGGATGCAACTTCCGCTGCCCATTCTGCCACAACGGCGACCTGATTCCGGAGACGCCTAACGACGGACTTCTCATCCCCGAGGATTTTGTGCTATCCTACCTCCGTTCCAGAGCGGGAAAGCTGGACGGCCTGGTCGTGACTGGTGGCGAACCGACACTGCAGACGGACCTGGCCTCTTTTCTGAGCAAGGTCCGGAAGATCGGGTACAGGATCAAGGTCGACACAAACGGCAGCAGGCCGGATGTGCTCGAGCTTCTGATATCCGGGGGTCTCGTAGACTTCATATCGATGGACGTAAAGGCCCCTGCCCGGTCGTACGACAGGTTGACAGGCGTGAACGCCCCGATCGATGAGATCACCCGGTCGATCGACCTGCTTTCCTGCTGCGGTATAGAGCACGAGTTCAGAACGACGCGCGTGTCCCCGCTCCTCTCCGATGACGAATTGGATGGAGTGGCCGGGATGATACCGGATGGTTCGACGTTCAGGCTGCAGACCTTCAATCCCTCTCGGGCTTTCGACAGGTCACTGAGGCCAACGGACGAGACGAGTCGCTGACAAGAGATACAAATCGGAAATTCAAACGGAGACTTGTAATGACGATAAGCAGGAATGAGATGTTCAGAAAGTGGGGGATCTTCCACAAGTCATACGACGCAGCGGGGATCCTCAATGATTTCGCCAACCACATCGAATATTCCCGGTCAAAGGACCAGTTCACAGCCACACTCAAGGACCTCTATTTCTCCCTGGCCCTGACAGCCCGCGACAGGCTCGTCGAACAATGGATCAAGACGCAGCAGGTATACCACCAGAAAAACGTCAAGCGGGTCTATTACCTCTCCGCTGAATACCTTATGGGCAGGGCGCTGGTAAACAACCTGATCAATCTCGACATCTACGGGCCCACGTGCGAGGCGATGGACAAGATCGATCTGGACATAGAAAGGCTGATCGACCAGGAGCCCGATGCCGGCCTCGGCAACGGGGGCCTCGGACGGCTCGCCGCCTGCTTCCTCGATTCGCTGGCAACCCTGATGATTCCGGCTGTCGGATACGGCATCCGCTACGAATACGGCATCTTCGAGCAGGAGATCAGGGACAACGCCCAACACGAGTGTCCCGACGAGTGGCTCAAGTACGGCAACCCGTGGGAGATCGAGCGGCCCGAGTATTCATTCGTAGTCAAGTTTTTCGGAAGGGTCGACGAGGAATGGGGGCCGGGCGGAAAAACGCTCAGGGAGTGGACCGACACACAGGACATCATCGGAGTCGCGTACGATACACCTATCACCGGGTACGGAAATATCACCGTCAACACTCTGAGACTCTGGGCGGCGACCGCGACAACAGAGTTCAATCTCGACTATTTCCAGAACGGCGACTACCTCAAGGCTGTGGAGGAGAAAAACCTGTCGGAGAATATTTCGAAGGTCCTCTATCCAAACGACAGCACGTTCGAAGGCCGGGAGCTGAGACTGATGCAGCAGTACTTCTTCGTCTCATGCTCGATCCAGGACATCATCAGAAGGTACCTGATCGATCACAAGAACTTCGACGAATTTCCCGACAAGGCGGCCATTCAGCTCAACGACACTCATCCCTCTCTCGCGATCGCCGAGCTGATGAGGCTGCTGATAGACGAACACAGGGTGAGCTGGGACAAGGCCTGGGACATCACGACAAAATCGTGCGCCTACACGAACCACACCCTGCTGCCAGAGGCACTCGAGGAATGGCCGGTGTCGATGTTCGAAAAGCTGCTCCCCCGCCACCTCCAGATCATACGCAGGATAGACGTGATGTTCCGCAAACGGGTCTCCCTGCGATACCCGGGCGACACCGCCAGGCTCGGGCGTGTATCGATAGTCACGGGCGACCCGAACGCCAAGGTGAGGATGGCCCATCTCGCAGTAGTGGGCACCCACTCGACTAATGGCGTCGCCGAACTGCACACTAAGCTCCTGAAGAAATTCCTCCTCAAGGATTTCAATGAGATCTTTCCGGGCAGGATCAACAACAAGACTAACGGGATCACACCGAGACGATGGCTGCTGGCGGCAAACCCCGGACTCGCCTCACTGATAACAGAGAAGATCGGCAGCGGCTGGGTAACCGCCCTCGAACAACTGCGAAACATCGAGGAATACGCCGGCGACGAGGAATTCATGGAGAGATACGCCGCCGTCAAGAGCGCCAACAAGGAAAAGCTGACAAAACTCACCGGCAGTCTGACCGATTACACGATCGACCCCTCATCGATCTTCGACGTACAGATCAAACGTTTCCATGAGTACAAGAGACAGCTCCTCAACATCCTCCATGTCATGTACTCGTGGCTCAGGCTCAAGGAGGATCCCGCGTACACTCCATGCTCACGGACCTATATCTTTGCCGGAAAGGCCGCGCCGGACTATCTCATCTCAAAACTTGTGATCAGCCTCGTAAACCATGTCGCCGCGATGATAAACGACGACAGGGAAACGGGCGACCTGTTGAAAGTGATCTTTCTGCCGAACTACCGCGTGACGCTGGCAGAGGCGATCATTCCCGCGGCCGATGTTTCCGAGCAGATCTCGACAGCGGGGTACGAAGCGTCGGGAACGGGCAACATGAAGCTTGCTCTCAACGGGGCCCTGACCGTCGGTACTCTCGACGGAGCCAACATAGAGATCATGGAGGAAGTCGGAGAAGAAAATATCTTTATCTTCGGGATGAACGCCCAGGAGGCAAGAATAGCCGCGGCGGATTATGATGCCCGGAAGTACCTCGCAAAAGATCCGATCCTGAAGAAAACACTGGAGCTTCTGCGAAACGGATTCTTCTCTCCGAAGCAGAAGGATCTCTTCCGCCCGCTGGTCGACGCAATAACGGGGGTCGACCGGTTCCTCGTCCTCGCCGATTTCGACTCGTACCGGCTGGCGCAGGAGCAGGTGTGCAGGGAGCACTCGGACCCTGAGATGTGGAACAGGAAATCTCTTATCAATGTGGCACGATCAGGAAGGTTCTCCTCTGACAGGACGATCCTCGAGTACAACAAGGAGATCTGGGAGGCTGAACGCCTGATCATCCCCGCCGAGAAGATGGTGGCGACTTCGGCCGATCCGGCCTTCATCGACCGGGAGGACTGACGACCCGGCCGTATAGAACAGGATCGGTAATACCTTCCGTTGAAATCAGCAGCACATCAGGATCAGGTCCGAGACCCATCGATGCCAGGATGCTCCGCGTCTCCTCATCGCGCATAAGCGCGCCGACTCCCGCCAGTCCGGCCGATCCGGATTCGCCTGAGACGATCCCGTCAGCGGCGAGCATCCTCATCGCCTCGAACGCATCCTCGTTCTTAACCGATACCATGCAATCTGCGCCGCCTCTTATCACCGGCCAGGCAAGACTCGAAAGGGTTCCGCAGTTAAGGCCGGCCATCACCGACCTGTGCGGCCCCGGAACCGTGACGATCTCCCCCGCCCTGACCGATTCAAAACCACATGCAGCCTCGTCAGGCTCTACTCCGGATATCAGGGGCTGCCGTCCACACGGCTTCGACCGGAAATGTTCTATGACAGCGGCGGCGAGACTCCCCACTCCGATCTGCACTGCCACGAGGCCGGGAGCATCTCCACCCGTGGAACCGAGCTGTTCTTCCATCTCCTCCATGATAGTCGCGTACCCGTCGACGATCCATGCCGGGATACGCTCGTATCCCGGCCACGACGTATCCTGGATGAGCCAGGTATCCTTAGCGGCCCGCGATGCCGCTGCCTCGACCGCGTCATCGTAGTCGCCTCCGATCACTGTCACCCCGGCTCCCTCCGATTCCATTCCCTCGATCCGTGCAGCAGCGGTTCCCTCGGGAACGAAGACCTCCGCCTCTACTCCGAACCACGCGGCGACCCTGGCAACCCCTCTTCCGTGATTCCCGTCTGTCGCGGTTACGAGGCCGCGTGGAAGAATGTCTCGACAGAGGTCCGCGAGTCGATCCAGGTCGTTCCACTCATCCTCGGCGAATCCTCGCCTGCGCTTCAGTTCCATGTAGAAAGCGAACGACGAGCCGAGGATCTTGAACGAGGGAAGCCCGAACCTGTCCGATTCGTCTTTCAGAAGGATGCTCCGGCAGCCAAGCATCTTAGCCGCGCTGACGGCGGACCTGAGAGGCGAAGGAGCGTATCCGGGGAGTTTGCGGTGGAACGAGATAGAAGAAGAGCCGGGGGACCGGATAATCTCCGGAACCCCGGCTCTGTCATTGACAATAAATGCACTCATCGTGCTCCCGCCGCGCGGGCCTGCCTACATACTCGGAGCGAAAGCCGAATCGGCATACTCGATCGAGGAGGCATCGCGCAGTGAGGTCATATACGTGTTCATCTCGTCCTGCTTCTTCATGTCGGCGAGATAATCGATGATGCTGGCTTCCACTTCAGAGAAATCCGTGGTGCCGGCTTTTTCCTTTTCCGTGACCCTGATCACGTGATATCCGAACCTCGTCTCAACGACGGGACTGATCTGACCCACGTCGAGGGCGTATGCGGCATCTTCGAACGGCTTGACCATCTGGCCCCTGCCGAAGAAACCAAGGTCCCCACCCTTGTCTTTGCTCGGACAGTCTGAATTCGCCATGGCCAGCGCGGCCAAATCGGCGCCCGCTACGAGCTGGGCGTGAAGATCGTCGATCTTCGCCTTCTTCTGTTCGCGGGTGATCTCTGTATCTGTTTCCGCTACGGTGATCAGGATATGCGAGGCACGGACCCTCTCGGGTGTCGTGAATCTATCGGAATTCGAAGCATAGAATTCCTTCGCCTCTACCGCGGTCGGAGCGGTGATATCAGCGGTCTTGATATTGACCAGTTCCTCGAGCTTCATGCCGCGCTCGACTTCCACACGGAACTCGTCGACAGTCATGTTGCTCCTGCTCAGCTGAGCGATGAATGTCTCCTCATCGGGGAAGTTGGCCCTGATCTCTTCGTACTTCGCGTCGACCTGATCGTCCGAAATCGCGATGTTTTCATTCTTCGCGGCCTCTGTGAGCAGAGCCCTGTTCACGAGGTTGGCAACGGCCTGCTGCTTGAGCATCGGCTCCATCGAGCCAAGCTGCTCTGCGCTGACTCTGCCGGCCATCTGCTGCTTGAGCATCGCCAGTTCCTGGGAGAGTTCCTTTTCTCCGATGACGACACCGTTTACCTTAGCTATGTAACCTGCCCCGTCTCCCATGGGAGTGTCCATGCTTTCACTGCTCTCTTTCTTCTCGTCGCCCCCGCACCCGGCAATGGCAGCCACCATGACAAAAAGCAGGATAAACGCGATCTTCGTTCTTAACATCGGATGGTTCCTCCCTCCGATAGAATAAATGCGGCGGTCCTCCCCGGCAGCAAGGCCGGGCGCTCGACACGAGAGCTCAACAGCCTGTACGGGAATTTTTTCTGGGTACCGCCTGATGCCCTTCCCCGCCATTCTTGCTGCGGAGCGGGCTGGTTCCCTGCAAATTAGCACCTGAACGGTCAAAAATCAATCACTGTGATTGAATCGGCCCGTCATTTGTAGGAATATGGGGATATGGAGGATGAATTCGGCCCTGTAGAACTGCCCATCGACGGAATCCTGGACCTTCATGCGTTCGATCCGTCCGATGCGAAGGAGCTCGTTACGCATTACCTCGAGGAATGCCGGGCCCGCGGCATATTCGAGGTGAGGATAATCCACGGAAAAGGAACCGGAGCGATGCGTGAGACCGTTCACGCCCTTCTGGCAAAACTCCCCTTCGTTATGTCATACAGGCTCGCTGGCGAGGATGAAGGCGGCTGGGGAGCGACACTCGCCTCTCTCAATCCCTGAAATCAGATGCTCCTTCGAGTTCCAGCAGCTTTCTCTTCAGTCCGATTCCACCCCCGAAACCGGTCAGCCTGCCGTCTGCCCCGATGACCCTGTGACATGGCACTATAATAGATATCGGATTCTCGCCGTTCGCGCCTCCGACGGCCCTGGAAGCCTTTGAATTGCCTATCCTCCGCGCCTGCTCCCCGTACGATATAGTCTTTCCGTAAGGGATGCGCCGAAGCTGCCGCCATGCGGCAAGCTGGAAAGGAGTGCCCTCCGGCGATAGCTTCAGGTCGAATTTCTTTCTCTTCCCGCTGAAATACTCCTTCAGCTGTTTCTTCACCTCAACGAACTGCTTGTCCGACTTCTCCCACAACGGACCGGGAAATCCCTTCCGCGGCCTGCGGAAAAGGACGTCGGTCAGCTTCCCGTCCCATCCGGCGATAAAGAGTTCTCCGAAGGGGGTCTTCATCGTGGTCCAGTATTTTTTCTTTTCTTTCATGGTCCTCTCCGTTCCTGATATGTCAGCATCTCTCCCGGTATTGTATACCCCCTACCTTTCAAAATCACTTCTTTAACAGCGGTTCGGCGGTTACAATCGCCTGATATGAAACTCAGGACCGGCATATACACTTTCGTGATCCTTTTCCTCCTGACAGGAACGGCCGCGGGCCAGTTCACAAAGGAGATACCGGACACGATTTCGTCTTCAAGCAACGAGAAGATGGATTCGCTGCAGAGCCAGGTCGCGAGAAACTCACTCGGCAAGCTTCTTAACGACTATGTATTTGTAACGAGGATGGATACGGCAAGCGTCGGCCGTGGAGCGGAAAAGAGTGAGGATCCATTCGTTCCGTTCGTAGGCCGGTTCATCCGCCATGTCGAGATATACAGGTTCAACATCTTCAGTGACATCGAAGCCACAACGGACAATTCCGATTCCCCGGGATTTGTCAGGGCGCTCGAGTGGATCCATGTCGATACAAGGATCAACAAGATCGCCGGGTTCCTCCTCTTCGAGGAAGGCGATCCCGTCGATCCGTACGCCTTGTCTGACTCGGAACGCCTACTCAGGGAGACCTCGTTTATTCAGGATGCACGAGTCAATATCATCCCCGTTGAGGGGAGCCCCGACTCGGTCGACGTCCGGGTCCTGACAAGGGATGTCTGGTCGATAGGCGCAAGCTACACCTGGATCACCGAGGACCGGCACAGGGTCAAGTTTTACGAGAGAAACCTGGGTGGATACGGTCAGACCATCCAGTGGGAAGGTTCGCTCGACTTCAGCAGGACGAGGTACATCGACCATAGTCTCTACTACGGCGCTCCAAATATATATGGAACATTCATCGACGGGTCGGCGAGGTGGGTCGACGCTGTTGCCTACAGGTACAACGAATGGGCACTCAGGCGAGGATATGTCTCACCTGAGATCAAATGGATAGGCGCAGTATCGATAGAAGGAATGGACGACGTCGACGAGAATCCAGGGAAGATAAAGAAATGGGACCGCGAGGATTTCTGGATCGGCCGGTCCATCCGCATCGGCAAGGGTTATACCGAAGAGGGAAGCAGAAGGAGGGTGATCCCGGCCATCAGGGTCCAGAGGACGGACTATCATGTGCGTCCCACAGTCAGCGCTGACCTGAACCGCAGTTATCATGACAGGGTGTTGTATCTTGCCAGCCTTTCGTTTACCGAACGCTCTTTCCGGAAGATGAGGATGGTCTTCAGCTTCGGAAGGACGGAGGATATACCTTACGGGGCACTCGCCACAGTCACAGGTGGAACGAGTGATTCCGAGTTCTACAACAGGCCTTATCTCTCATTCGACCTCGCATATTCCAGTTTCGTTGGAAGTTCGGGGTACCTTGCCGCGAGGGGAGCCCTTGGCAGCTACAAGAGGAACGGCCGGACCGAGGACGGGACACTTTCCCTGAACTTCGGCGGTTTTACCAGCCTGCTGCCCGCCTGGCGCGCGATGGCGAGGCATTTCTTTGTCATAGACTACATCTACGGGTATAACAGGCTCCCGAACAACGATGTCGCTCTGGAATGGCCGAGAGGGGAACTGAGGGGGCTGTCCAACACGGGTGTCGAGGGCCATCAGCGGCTTACGATCAGCTGGGAGGGCATCCTCTTCGCCGACTGGGACTGGTACGGGTTCAGGTTCGCCTCGTTCGGATATGCTGAAGCTGGACAGTGCGGCCCGAACTGGGACTCGTTCCTCGACGCGAAGTATTACTTCAGCCTCGGCGGCGGATTCAGGGTGCATAACGAAAGGCTGATCTTCGACGCCTACGAGGTGCGGTTCATGTACCATCCTGTCGTACCCGAAGGAGCGGACACGCAGGTTTTCAGGTTTGAGGCGGTCAAAAACCTCAGGATCCCCTTCCTCTCCCCCGGCGCTCCGAGGGTCCTCAAGTACGAATAATGCCGGAATCTGACCCCGCATAAAATTTTTTCTTGACTTACTGTGCAACACACAGTATTATGTATCACACAATATGACGAAGAAAGACGGCATAACCGCGGGAAGCATCACACATGAGCTCAGAAGAGGGGCTCTCGTGCTTGCGATCCTCAGCCAGCTTGCAGAGGAACACTACGGATATTCCCTGAGGGAAAGTCTCGCGGCAAAAGGACTGGATATCAACGAGGGGACTCTTTACCCCCTCCTTCGCCGTCTCGAAGCACAGGGGCTGCTGAAAAGCAACTGGAAGGTCGAAGGCAGCAGGCCGCGGCGGTATTACGTTATATCCGCAAAGGGCCGGAAGACACTCGCCGAGGTCACAAAGGAATGGAACGAGCTAGGCGACGTGATGAAGCGCCTGCTGTCAAAGTAAAAGGAGAATGAGATGGAACTGGTAGACAGGTATGTACTCGAAGTCAGGCGGCACCTCCCCCGCGACATCAGGGACGACGTCGCAAGGGAGATAGGCTCATCGATAGATGACGCGATTGATGCGAGGATAAAGGAAACTGGCTGTTCGCCAGACGAAGCGGCCTCGGAAGTACTGAAGGAATTCGGGCCGCCGAAAGAGATCGCCGGTTCATACCTCTCCCCTGGCCTCTGCCTGATAGGCCCCCGGCTCTACAGGCCCTATCTCAGGACGCTGAAGATCGCGATCATCGGTGCCTACTCGATAATGATCGTCTTTATCCTGACCTACCTGATCTCGGGAAACGTCGGCCCCGAGCTGTTCCTCAAGTCCGTACTCAGCGCTACAGGGCGGTTCCCGTTCAGGGCCCTGATCATATTCGGGCTCGTCACGGCAGTTTTCGCGCTTGTCGAACGCTTCGGCTCACCGCGAGCTTCAGCGGAAAAAGAATGGGATCCCGAAAACCTGCCCCTTGCCGCGGATGTAAAGCGGGTCAACAGGGCCGGACTGATCGTCCACAGTTTCATCCTCGCCGGGCTCCTTCTTCTCTTCAATTTCGCATGGCAGTGGATCGGCGTGATCAACAACTACGGCGGCCAGTGGATATTCGTGCCGCTCGCCGGCGGAGGCTTCCTGAGGATGCTCGTATGGATCGACTTCTACCTGATCCTGGCCCTCGCGCTCAACTTCATCGTCCTGCGAAGCAACACATGGCACATCGCGGCGAGAATATTCCGCCTCGCCCTGACCGTGATACTCGGAATCCTGCTCTACCGGCTCGCCACGACACCTGATCTCACCGGGATGTTGCCCGGATGGCATGCTGGCCCAATCGTTCCACGCGAGTACCCCGAACTGTTCGAGACAGCCGTCTACCCCATGGTTGCGAAAGGGGTCAGGGCACTCCTGCTGGTAGCGATAATCCCTGTCATAGTCAACGTGGTCCGTCAGACCGTCAAGCTGCTGAGGAACCGCTGAACGCAGTCGAAACAGGTGGATTTCAGGCCCGTTTTCGATTAACATTCTCCAATGAATGAAAACAATGCAAATACGCCGGAGACCGGCGGAGGGGAAACCCGCTCCGTCGATTTTATCAGAGCGATAATCGAGGATGATATCAGGACCGGGGAGCATGACGGACGGGTACATACAAGGTTCCCGCCCGAGCCGAACGGGTACCTGCACATAGGACACGCCAAATCGATATGCCTCAACTTCGGCATCGCCCAGCAGTACAAGGGCCTCTGCAACCTGAGGTTCGACGACACGAACCCGAGCAAAGAGGACGTCGAATATGTCGACTCGATAAAAGAGGACGTCAAATGGCTCGGCTTCTCCTGGGACGACCGCGAGTACTACGCATCGGATTACTTCGAGCAGCTCTACGAGTTCGCGATCCAGCTGATAAATGACGGCAAGGCGTTCGTCTGCGACCTGACCGCCGAAGAGGTCCGCAAAACGCGCGGAACACTGACCGAGCCGGGCACCGAGAGTCCTTTCCGCAAACGCGGCATCGAGGAAAATCTCGACCTGTTCAAACGGATGCGCGCCGGCGAATTCGAGAACGGATCGAGGACCCTCCGCGCGAAGATCGACATGGCGTCGGGGAACATCAACATGCGCGACCCGGTGATGTACCGCATCCTGCGCGCGACTCATCACCGCACAGGCGACGACTGGTGCATCTACCCGATGTACGACTGGGCCCATGGATGCAGCGACTCGATCGAGAAGATCACCTATTCGATCTGCACACTCGAGTTCGAGGCTCACCGCCCCCTCTATGACTGGTACCTCCGCGAGCTCGGGATATTCCCCTCGCGTCAGATAGAATTCGCCAGGCTCAACCTGACATATACGATCATGAGCAAGCGCAAGCTCCTGATGCTCGTCGAAGAAGGCAAGGTCTCCGGTTGGAACGATCCCCTGATGCCTACGATCTCGGGGCTTCGCCGCCGTGGATATACGCCGGAGGCGATAAGGAACTTCGCCGCCACGATAGGCGTCGCCAAGAAAGACAACAGAGTCTCGATCGACCTTCTCGACCACTGCCTCCGTGAGGATCTAAACAAGAGGGCCCCGCGATTCATGGGAGTGCTGAATCCGCTCAAGGTCGTCATCGAGAACTACCCCGAGGGTCAGGAAGAAGCGCTCGAGGCGATAAACAACCCCGAGGACGAGACGATGGGCACGAGGATGCTCCCCTTCTCCCGCGAGATCTATATCGAGCGCGAGGATTTCATGGAGGATCCGCCCCGCAAGTTCTTCCGCCTCGCCCCCGGCCGCGAGGTAAGACTCAAACATGCCTACTTCATCACCTGCAACGAGGCGATAAAGGACGAAAAAGGCGAGGTCACCGAGCTGCGCTGCACATACGACCCCGAAACGAAGGGCGGCGACGCCCCCGACGGAAGAAAGGTCAAGGGGACCCTCCACTGGGTCTCGGCCCGCCACGCCGCCGACGCGACGATACGCCTCTACGGCCGGCTCTTCACGCAGGAGAATCCCGACGACACGGCGGAGGGTGAGACTTTCATGGATCACATCAATCCCGACGCCCTCGAGGAGCTGACAGGCTGCAAGGTCGAGCCTTCGCTGAAGGAATCGGTCCCCGGCAAGCACTTCCAGTTCTTCAGGCACGGTTATTTCTGCGAGGATATTGATTCGACGGCAGGCACCCTCATCTTCAACCGCACCGTCCCTCTACGGGACAGATGGGCGAAGATCAAGAAGAAGCAGGGGTGATCCCGTAGTCATGACCGAGTGCTTTTTTGTCTCAGATCTTCACGGCAAGACCAACCGGTACGAAAAGTTGTTCGGTGCGATCAGCAGGGAAAAGCCGGCGGCGGTATTCATCGGCGGAGATATACTTCCCTCAATCGGATCTACTGCGCCCTTTCACGATTTTCTGTCCGATTTTCTTTACGCAGGCCTGGACCGTCTTCGCTCTTCATTGGGCGATAGCTACCCCGCGATCTTCATCATACCGGGCAATGACGACTACCACTCCATAGTGGAAGAGATTGATGCCCTCGCCGATACGGGTCTCCTGTTCAGTATGCATGGCAGGGTGGAACCTTTCGGCTTATGGAAGATATTCGGATATTCATTTACTCCACCCAGTCCATTCATGCTGAAGGACTGGGAGAAGTACGACGTCTCCCGCTTCACCGACCCGGGCTGTGTCTCTCCCGAGGAAGGCCGCTATACATTCGAAATCCCGGACTCGGAGAAACGCTACGCGACGATCGCCGCCGATCTCGAGTCACTTGCCGGCTCTGAGGATCTGGAGAGTGCCGTTTTCCTTTTCCATGCCCCTCCATACAAGACAAATCTGGACCGAGCCGATCTCGACGGCAGGTATGTCGACAGCATCCCGATGGATGTCAACGTAGGAAGCATAGCGATACGCAGGTTCATCGAGGAGCGTCAGCCCCTCTTGACGCTTCATGGGCATATACATGAATCGGCAAGATTAACGGGAGAATGGAAAGACACAATAGGCGAAACGGTGATGTTCTCGGGAGCCCATGACGGACCGGAACTCGCGCTGGTCAGGTTCAGGCTGGAAAATCCGGGGAAGGCAGAAAGAGAACTCCTCTAGCCTTCGCCCGGATCTTTCAGCTTCAAGGGACGGGCGGGGTCCGTCACTGCGCCTATTTTTACCGCATAACTTGTCTTGTTCTCAATATCCTCATCTGTCACAACGTGTACATCGAGCAGCCCCCCGGAGCGATATCCGGTCCGGTTATAGTTGATCTCGTCGAGACACAGGCTCCACGCTTCAAGCCAGGTCATCAGATCATTACGCTGATCCTGTGTTCCGCGGAAGTGGACGAGAAGGTCGATATCGCTGGCTAGCCCGGCAGTTGCGTTCTTCGTGCTTCCAAAGACGTAGAAACCAACTACTCCGAAACGTTCGGGATCGAGTCGGGAGGCGATGTGCTCAGCCATCCTCAGGCGCCACATCCAGAGATGGTCGGTCGGTTTTTTTGCCTCTGCCTCCATCTCGGTGATCTCTTCCCTGTCCTCTGTCGGATCGGCAAGGATACCAAGTGCCTCACCCAGATCGGCGTTCATCAGTACCCTCAGGACCCTGCCCTTTGTCGCTTTGGGCACATCGATCAGTTTTATCGTATCGGCCAGCCCGGCATACTCGGGAAGCACGTCGGGAAGAAGATTTTTCGAGATTGAAAAGAACCTGTCGTTGAAAACGGTTCCCTCATCATCGGGATACAGCGGAAGGTATCTTATCTGTCCTTCCACGAGATCCTGGAAAAAATGTGTCCCAAACGAAAGATCCGGCTTATAGCCACCTTTGCTGCGTGCGATCTCCATCAGGACCGCTGTATTGTTGATGTCGGAATATGTCACGCTCACACCGAGTCGTATATCGCCCCTGCTCCCCCATCTGCCCGGTCCCATGAGTACGAACTGGCGCTTGGGCAGGATCTTGTTCAGCCGGCTGACTGCCCGTCCTACCTCCAGAAGTTCCTCACGGGAGGATATTTCGCCGTATTTCACCGGGTCCACGTATACCACGTGCGTGATATCCGGCACGCGCCCGTTGGATACATACCTGTCCGCTGAAAATACGATATCCTTCTCGGAGACATCCTTGGGGATGGGAGACGGCGCGATATCTTCCGAATAGCTCTGGGGCCTGCACTGGAGAAGATAGAAATCGTTGCCGTCATGAGCGAATTCGATGTCGACGGGATTACCGATAGTCTCTTCCAGGGTCTCAAGGATCGCCCGTACTTTCCTTACGAATGGCGTATCGCTCAGGAGCCCCTCACACGTCATCAACAGGTCGTCCTTTTCGAAATCGATGCTCATCGGCATCGGCTTGTGCATATGACCACCCTTATTGACCAGTACCATCTTTTCAATATTCGGATAGTCGTCGCCATGTGTCCTGAGCAGTTCGCTGATCTCGACCGTTTCGAATGTATTGCTCCGGAGGTTGATCACATCGATCATCTTCGGGGAATAATGCGCGATCTCTTCGGGAGCCACGTTGACGCGAAGACCGGGTTGTCCCGGCGCCACCAGGATGGGATAATCGTCGCTTACCCTGTCGACTGCCCGCGTGCCAAGGCCCGGGACGAGCCTTATCAATCCGTCCTCCCTCTTTATCCTGGGAGACCACCTGAATTCGTTTCTGCTGAACGCCACCCCGGCGAATGCCGGCAGGAAGTAATCACCCATCCTCGTCCCGATGACCTCCTGGATGAGAATTCCCATCTCCTCGGCAAAATCGAGGAGCCCCCTCTCAGCCCTGTATTCGATCGGATCCGGCCCGAAGGAGGAGGCATAGACCTCGGCGATGGCATCCATGAGGGCCTCGAGACACTCCCGCTTGGATCCCTGGTTGGCAAGAAACAGGCTTTTGTATTTACCGGAAAAAGACGCACCGAGGCTGTCCTCAAGCAGGCTCGAGCTACGGATGATAAGCGGCTTCCCCTCGCATTCATCGAGGACCATGGACAGCCCCTGAACGACCTCAGGAGGGAACCGTCCATTTTTGAACGATCTTATGACATTCGGATATTCGACTCTGACCTGATTGATGCTCTTGTACTTTTGCTCCACGACTTCATCCATGTTGTTATACTTCAGGAATCCAAGCAGGATGTCGGAAGTCATGTACCAGCTGTTGGGGACCTTGATGCTTGAAAGCTCCTCGTCTTCCGCGAAACTTTTTCTGATTATCTGTTTCGCCATGACCAGGCCGGCGCATTTACCCCCGAGCCGTCCATGGCTTCCAGTCATATAGATCGTCTTGTCGAGAAACTCGAAGAAATCCGCGATCTCAAAATAATTCTTGGCGATGTTTATATAGTCGAGCTGCGAAGAGAGGAATCTTCTGACCAGAGATACTATGACTCCGAGCTTGGCGCTCGGAGAGAGATCTATGTTCTCGGAGACCGCATCCCTGTACTGCCTCAACGCTGCAATCACATCGGGAAGAGTAAGGTTCCTGTTAGCGATATGTATCAGGTATTTCAGCCTGTCATCCTGGATCCATTTCTGCAGGTATGCATATATCTGGTCACCGGTGAACTGACTTGTAGCAATCCGGAATATCTCGAAACTCATATCTTCCGTCAGCCTGAGATTACCACTTCTCATCGGCCGGTTCTCGTCCTCCTGGCCCCTCGCTCCATTCTCATAATAATCCGGCACTATCTTCTGCTGCAGTTTTTCAGCGGCTGAGACACCTTCCCAGCACAGATGATTGAGCATCCTCTCGGTCACATTGTAATAAAGGTCCTTGTCTGTGAACCGCAGAAGGTTCAGGATGACTTTCCAGTCTTCCTTGCCGGAACTGTCCGCCGGCTCGCCCGATAATCCGGCCTTCACCTTCATATCATCCTGCTGGAGAAGACTGCCGATCCTATCGGCGATGGTCGAAAGCAGCTTTTTCTCCTGCCTCAGAAAGGGACCATCGTCCGCTTCCGGCATCTCTCGGCTGTAGAAGACAGACAGCTTCCCGGCCTGTCTCTTGCCGACAATGATATCCGCGCTCTGCATCCATGAGGTTTCGGTGAATCCATATTCGCTGTAACTGTCAGGTCCCAGTTCGATTCTCACGCGGCAGTATTTTGGATACTGCCATCCGGACGGAATCGCTGAGACAATCTTCATGCACGTATCCCCGATATTCCCCTCATGATCCCTTACGATCTCCTCGATGCGGTACAGGCACTCAAGTTCCTTCTCTCTTTCAACAAAGAAACGCATGAGATCATCCGGATTATCTTTTTGGTCATGCATGGAGGATCACCCCCCGGCCGCTCTTTCCGTCGACCTTTACAGTCAGCGGACTGTCGAGTCTGATATGCCGGACATGTTTTGTCTCGAAACAGGATTCTTTGGTTTTCAGCCATTTCCAGTCTATCGAACGATCGTCGTCATGTCGCATGGAAAAATAGAAGACCTTGAAGCTGGTCAGGTTGTGGAAGAAATGCGAACCCTGGCTCATCATGTACCCGAAGTTGGAAAGAGAGATCTCCACTATAACCTTCGCTCCGGATATCTGGCCGAAATCGACTGGGATCCCGCCCATCTGGTCCGTCGTCCCCCAGCGTCCGAAGCCTACCAGAATGTATTTCCTGCCCTCTCCGACCAGCCTTTCGTTTATCGTCTCTATTTCAGAAGCGATCTCCCGGGACCTCATTATGTCGAATGTGTCGGGATCGATATATACCAGGTCGGAGATCGAATCATCGGCCCCGTTTCCCAGAACCGTGGTAGAAGAGATCAGCACTCCCGGATCGTCAAGCTCCTCCTCCGCAACGGTCACTTCAGACTTCGAAACGACCATCGGACGGGCCTGAAGAAATCCGAAATCGGCAGGTTCACCGAGCGTGCTTCCAAGTCTCATCGCGAACTCGATCTCCACCTTCGCTCCGAGCCGTTCCTCGCATTCCCTCATGACTGTCTTGAGGAGCTCGCTGAAATGGAAATCCCTGCCTCGAAGGATCGGCGAGAAATCAATGACCCTCGGCCCGTCACGAAAGATTCCGCTCTCGAGACGGTCATCCCTGTGATTATATGTCGAGGCGATCAGGCCAAGGGACCCGTCATACTCGCAGTCCTTCAAATCGAATCGATCAAGGTACTCCATCTCTTCAACAGGACTGTATGTATGCAGCTTCCCCATATTCACTGCCCAGAACCCGGTCTGAGTATGCTTGAGCATATCACCGGTCGACTTGAACGGAGGACCGACAGCGGGCCATTCGGGCGAAAAGGCCCATGAGATCCCGTCATCGACAATCGTCCTCCCGAGACCGAGTGCCAGCTCGACTACCCCCTCCTCCGGTTCTGCCCTGCCGAAAGGATAAAAATTGAACGATCTCATCACGCCTGATACGTGAGGGTAATACCTGTCCCCGAATCTCGTGCCGATGATATCCTGAATTATCACAGCCATCTTTTCATCCTCGATCGAATGGCTCACGACCTTCATGTAGTCCCCTGCAGACTTGAAGAATGTAGAGGCATAGATGAATTTTACCGCCTCGGCCAGCTTCTGAAATCTGGAATCCGTATCGGGAAGATTGTTGGGGACCATCTTTGTCGCGTAGACACTGGCGAAAGGCTCGAACATGGCATCCTCCAGCAGGCTCGAGGACCTTACCGCCAGAGGTGTGTGGACCTGCTGCGCGATAGCTCTCAGATCGCCGGCAAGCCCGACAGGAAGGGAAGCTCGCAGAAAAGCGTGGGCCTTGATCTCATCGCGCCTGTCGGAGAGCGCGATATCGTAGAGGTCGTTCTCCCGCATGAAGAGATCGAAAAACTCCGTTGTAATAACGGTCAGCCTTGGAATAGCGACCGATATAGCCGGTTCGAACAGAGGCTTTACCTTATTTCCCAGCGCTTCACCCATCTTCGCCAATCCGTGAGCCTTGCCACCCAACTCACCGGAACCGATGAAAGTAAACCGCTCTTTCCCGGTAAAGAACTCCCGTTCGAACCGGCTGACAGTAAATTCATCCCTTATGCCGGATTCTTCAGACAACCGTTATCACACCCATCCCCGGTCCTTGCATGCCTGGGCCACACGGCCTACAGCGATGACGTAGGCGGCATCCCTCATGTAGATCTTCTTCTTCGCCGCGAGTGTGCTTACTGCCTCGAAGGCCGACGTCATCTTCGAATCAAGCTTTCCGAGGACCTCATCCTTTTCCCAGAAGTAGTTCATGTTACACTGCACCTGCTCGAAGTAGCTGCAGGTCACCCCGCCGGCGTTCGCCAGAAGGTCGGGGATCATGAAAATCCCTCTTTCGTGGATGGTCTTATCGGCCTCGGGGGTGGTAGGGCCGTTCGCGCCCTCAGCGATGATCTTCACCGAGTCACTGATCAGGCTGACGTTCTCCTTCGTGATCTGGTTCTCGAGCGCGGCCGGGATTAGTATGTCGACCTCCTGCTCAAGCCAGGCACCGCCATCGAGGGCCTCATACCCGAGCTTTTCCGCTTTATCCTTCTGGATCCCACCGAAACGGTCGGTTATCCCCCTGAGGACTTCGAGGTCGACACCGTCTGATTTCCTGAAGCTGTACGACTTCTGTTCCTTCTGGTCCCAGCAGGATACGCAGATGACCTTTCCGCCTAGTTGCTGGTAAAGCTCGATCGCGTGCTGAGCCACATTGCCGAATCCCTGGACGCTTGCCTTCGTCTTCGAGGGCGGTATGCCGAGCTCCTTCAGCGCTTCCCGGACAGTGAATATCACTCCATATCCGGTCGCTTCGGTGCGTCCGAGTGAGCCGCCCATACCTACAGGCTTGCCCGTGATGAAACCGGGGAGCCTCTCGCCCCTGAGCATCTCGAACTCGTCGAGCATCCACAGCATATGCTGAGGATTGGTCATGACGTCCGGTGCCGGCACGTCGTTGACAGGTCCCATGTCTCTTGACAACTGCCTGACCCACCCCCGGCAGATCTGCTCCTGCTCGCGGGCGCTGAGGTTATGGGGATCGCAGATGACGCCGCCCTTGGAGCCTCCCAGTGGAATATCTACTACTGAGGTCTTCCAGGTCATCCACATCGAGAGCGCCCGGACCGTATCGATCGTCTCCATCGGGTGGAACCTTATCCCACCCTTGGCGGGCCCCCTGGCATCGTTGTGCTGGACCCTGAAACCGCGGAACACCCTGGAGCTTCCATCATCCATGACGACAGGGATGCTCACATGATATTCCCGCATGTTGGTGCGAAGAAGTTCCCTGGTCCCCTCATCAAGGTCCAGAACATCCGCCACATTGTCGAACTGCTCCTGCGCCATCTCGAAGGCGTTATACGAACGGTCCGCCATGACTGTTCCTCCTTATGAAACATTAGCTGACGCTTGTTGTGCTCTGCATCGTTCCCGAGGCACCTTTTTTCTCCTGGTCATCCGGTTTCCTGGCACCGGTCATACTTTTCGCAACCATTCCCGCCGCCTTCATGAGCGGATATGCCGCGGGAGACGCTGTCAATAACGGGTGGGTGCCGATCTGGGATGTCAGGATCGTGTTTATACTCATCCTGCCCTGTATCAGGAATCCGATCAGATTAGTCAGCTCTCCTGTGCTCGGTCCTCCGGAGACCTCTCCGCCCAGCAGCACTCCGGATTCCCTGGCGGCAATGAGCTTCACTTTCTGTTTGTGGGCACCGGGCAGTGTCCCGGGGTGCTTGTCCACACCCTCGAAGACGCCGGTGACCATATCGAATCCTTCCTCCCTTGCCTTTGTCTCGGTAAGACCGGCAACGCCGAATCCGTGGTCGCCGAGGGCCGTGGAGAAGATCGAGATCGTCCCGCTGAAAGTCTTCACGGCTGAAAGTCTGAAAAGATTCATACCGGCGGTTCTCGCTTCGGCGCAGGCGGTCGATGCAAGCATGGCGTTGCATGGTTTTCTCGTTACGAAATCACGCTTCTCCGCGCAATCCCCGACAGCAAATACATCGGAATCTTCCGTTCTCATATATTCATCGACACGGATAAATCCCTGTTCTGTCAGGGACAGTCCCGTTTTTTCCGCGAGTACTGTATTCGGGCGGTACCCGACCGAGAGCACGACTGAATCTGCGTCGATGACCTTGTTGTCATCGAGGATGATTCCAGTGACCTTCTTGTCGCCGATTATCTGCTTGACCCCGTTACCGGTTATCAGCTTGACCCCTCTTTCCTTCAGGATCCCTTCGGCCTCGATCGCTATCTCCTCGTCAAAGGCCAGCCCGAGCACGTGGGGAAGTATCTCCACGAGGGTCACGTCCTTGCCCGCCTTGTTCAGTTCGTCCGATAGCTCGACGCCGATGAATCCGCCGCCGATGACGACGACCTTTTTCAATACGTTTATCGAAAGCTGGGTGCTGTCGAGATATACCTTGTCCTTCGGAACGGTAAAGACGTTCTCCAGGTCCGCGCCCTTGAGCCAGCCGGGACTGTTCGGAATCGAACCGCTGGCGATGATCAGTTTCTCGTAACCGATCTCGTCGCCATCTTTCGTGGAACATACCTTTTTCTCTCGGTCGATCCCTGTGACCTCCGCGATGAGTTCTCTTATCCCGGCCCCGGCAAAGACCTTTCCTGCGGGAAGGAGGTCATTCTCTGTGCTCCCGACCGTACCGAAGATATACGGAATACCGCAGGGTATCAAGACCTTACCATCCTTGTGGATCACGAGGACATCCTTGTCCGGATAGTGAGTCTTGACTGTCGTTGCCGCAACAAAGCCGGCAGCGCTGCCACCGATGATGATTACATCTGCTTTATCCATTCCCGTTCTCCCTTCAAAGTCCTTGTCATGATGCGGTGTCCGTGCGAAACACTAGCAGGGCAATGGCCGTGCCATAAGGAAATAATTCTATAAGTGATTATATAACAATGCGATATGAATCAGGCGGAAGGAAATGGAAACTAAAAACGTTCCATTATGAAACGGCCTTAATACCGAACTGAAACCACTCAGGGGTCGATGCCCGATTCCTTGAGTTTGCGCCACAGGGTAGTCTTGCCGATGCCGAGGATATCGGCAGCCTTCGAGCGGTTTCCATTCGTTGTCTCGAGGACCTTTCTGATATATTCCCGCTCCATCTCGGCCATCGTCATAGCTTCACCGTCCGCTCCGAACGCCATCCGGCCCTCAGCTTCCAACAGTTCCCGCGGGAGATGTTCCGGCCGTATCCAGCCGTCATCGGTCAGCACCGCCGCCCGCTCCAGAACATTCTCCAGCTCACGGATATTCCCGGGCCAGTAGTATCTTTCCAGGTGCCTGATCGAGGCGGGCGCCAGTTTCAGCTTTTCGATCTTGAGCTTTCCGGAGAGACGGGACACAAAGAATCGCGCCAGCGGAATGATATCTATCTTGCGGTCCCGCAGGGGCGGGATCTCTATCTCTACGACCCCCAGCCGGTAGTAAAGGTCCTCCCTGAACCTTTCCTCCCGGATGAACTGCTTGAGAATCCGGTTGGTGGAGGCGATAACCCTGACGTCCACGGGCCTGTTGCGGTTATCCCCCACGCGGCGGATCTGTCTTTCCTGAAGCACGCGAAGAAGGGCTATCTGAAGGGCGGGAGAGATGTCGCCTATCTCGTCGAGCAGGATCGTCCCTCCGCTCGCTTCCTCGAAAAGCCCCACACGGTCGCGCACTGCCCCGGTGAATGATCCCGCGACATGCCCGAACAGCTCGCTCGTCAGAAGCGTTTCAGGAAGCGCCGCGCAGTTCATCGCGACGAACTGCTTGTGTTTTCTCGGCGAACTGTCGTGGATGAATCTCGCGAGCACCTCCTTGCCCACACCACTTTCTCCGGTTATCAGCACCGACGAATCAAAACGCGCCACACGGGAGGCCGTCTCGAGGACCTGCCGGTACGGCTTGCTCCTGAGCTCCGGGGTGTTCCCGATGCTGAGGGGCACTATTTGCTGAAGCCTCTTCTGCTTCCGCGCGAGATCCAGGGTCTTCTTTCTCAGCTCGGTCATCAGGTCCTCTACCTTGCCCTGGATATCCTCCGACGCGAAATCCTCGACGAATTGATCCGCTTCGGCTCCCCACGAGTCGAGATCCTTTCCGACGACCTCGCATACCTTGTCACCCCTGCAGCGACAGCTCTCCTCCCTGAAATAGACAGGCTTCTTCAGGCAGTAAGAAGCGTAACCGCTCGCGTAACCCTCCATTATCCAACACCCGGATTTTTTCGACACCCCTATTTCGATCAGCTGCTCATCGGCCTCGGCAGAATCGAGCCAGAGCACATCCATCTGAAACGTTCCATCCTCCCCGACCATCATCTCCACGATCTCAGTCTTCGCCACGCCCTGCAGGGCGTGAAGATGCGGCCCCGCCCTCAACCATTCCTCCCTGCTGTCCCAGTCGACGATACTCTCCATCGCCGCGGCGTCTGCCTTGCCCCAGTAATAACCGAACCTGGCCAGTATCTTCCTCGTCTGTTCCGTCCCTATGGAGTTGACGAGGTCCTTTCGAAGCTGGGCCATTGCATGGATGTCATGAAGCACGAGCCTGCGACCTTGAAGACTCAACAGGCCCTCGGAGAAGGAGACGATATCTTCCAGCTTCAGATCTTCGGCTTTCATCAGACATACCCTTTCATATTGAAATAACTATGTTCCAGTATAGAACGGTGCGCTCACTTTGTCAAATATCCTGTTTTCGTCCATTTTGTTGCGGCAGTTACAGTTCCAGCATATCGGCCCCATGGCACACAGATTGCCATATAGTTTTTTGAATTGTTATGAATAACTGAGACAGGATTTCAGGAACGGGCCATGACTTACGACAGGATCTACAGACATGCCGAGTGCCTCCGGACAGAGATGGAGCAATTCGCACATGAACTTGACAGGATAGTGCTGTCGAGCGGACACGGTGAAGATCCGGCCATCTTTATCGAACGGCATATGTCCACGGAACTCGATTACGACCTTGTCTATCAGGACGCAGCAGGGAACATCATCGGCATCCAGGTCGGGGCCGAGGATGGATCTTCCGTCATGCTGAGATCGCACACCGGCGCTGTCGGGATCACTTCCCATATCTACGCGGGGCACATCCTGGGCGGAACGGGCATCCTGCCGCGAGGAACAGTCGTCGTCGCCTGTTCCTGTCACGAGGGATCACTTATCGAGAAAGGGACAAGGTTCCTGGTTGAGGAATCGCTGCCGAGGCTCGGCATCACTGTGGATGCAGCAATACTTGCCGAACAGTCACCTGCCCTCGCCTCCAATATACCTGTAATCGGGAGAGGTCCGGAGCATGATAAACAGACAGCCGCTCTCGCAGTCGCGTTGAAACCACAGGGCCTGGTGGAGTCGACATCCAGCACAGCGGCGCTTGCGTATAGATACCTGCTGACCAGATGACATGGGCGGGAAATAATCATTACCGTGATGATACAGCCTATAATAAATGTGAATACTTGAACCCCGTTTTTAAAGACTTCCCTCTTTTTTCAACTGAACAAATCCCTTAGTCCTTTGATTATACGATATTTCATCTGAAATTCGCGAGGAAGCCATGGTATTTTTTACTACTAATTTCAGGCGACCCTGTTTATTGTTCACCATAGACAGTAGTACTGAGTGATATATCAAGGCTCTGGAGGTCAGATAATGGGAAAAGAAAAAAGCACCAAGAAAGAGACCAAGAAGAAGGCCACAAAAAGCCTGAAGGAAAAAAGAAAAGAGAAGAAAGAAAAGTAGCGGGTACCCGGACGTCTACATGGGAACCTGACCATTGCTGGCCAGCGCGTCGGGCTTGAGGGTCCTTCTGGTCATAGCGGACAGGATAGTCTTCTTCAGTCTGATCGATTTCGGCGTTATCTCCACCATCTCATCGTCGCGGATGAAGTTGATAGCCGCCTCGATTGTCATAGGTTTGACAGGCGTAAGGACTACGGCGGCATCCTTCCCGGAAGCTCTCATATTCGACAGCTTCTTTTCTTTCGAATGGTTGACGTTGAGATCACCGTCCCTGTTACACTCTCCGACGATCATCCCCTCGTATCCCGGGTCCCCTGGCTTGACGAACAGCCGGCCGCGCGCCTCGAGATTGAATAGCGCGTAAGCTACTGCCTTGCCTGTCCTGTCCGCGACCATCGAACCGGTCTTCCGGGTAGTGAAATCACCCCTGTACTTCTCGAACCCGGCGAAATACGAATTCATCACACCGGTACCCTTCGTATCGGTGAGAAATTCGTCCCGGTATCCGATGAGCGCCCTTGATGGGGCGGAGAACTCGACCCTGGCCCTGCCGCTGTCATCGTGGATGATGTCGGTCATTCGGGCCTTACGCCGCGCAAGCTTCTCGGTGACGACACCGAGGAACTCCTCCTCGCAGTCGACGAAGAGACGCTCTATCGGCTCGAGTTTTTTGCCGTCTTTAAACCTGTATATGACATGAGGGCGGCCGACGCAGAACTCGAAGCCTTCCCTTCTCATCGTCTCGATCAGGATGGCCATCTGGAACTCTCCGCGGCCCTTCACGATAAAGCTGTCACCCTCTGCGCTATCCTCCATCTGGATCGCGACGTTCATCAGGGTCTCCTTGAAGAGACGCTCGCGGATCTTGGTGGACTGGACGAAACGTCCTTCCTGGCCGCTGAACGGGGAGTTGTTTATCGCAAACCGCATCGAGATGGTAGGCTCATCGATGGTGATACGTGGCAGCGCCTTCGGCTGCTCCCTCGTACAGATCGTATCGCCTATCTCGACGTTATCGATTCCGGCGAGGACGGCTATATCGCCCGCTTCGGCCGATTCGGCCGGTTTGTACGTCATACCCTCGTATTTCTGGAGCTTCGTTACCTTCAGCGGAACCTGCTCACCTTTTTCATTTATACAGACGAGAAGCTTGTTCGAGCTGACCGTGCCGTTGATGATCCTGCCCACAGCGAGGCGACCGAGGAAATCCGAATATCCGAGATCAGAGACGAGCATCTGGAACGGCTCCTCAGGATCAAATACCGGTGCCGGAATCTCTTCGAGGATCGTATCGAGCAGCTGGTGAATATTGTCGGTCTTTTCCTCGAGTGTCCTCTTGGCGATCCCGTCGCGGCCTATCGCGTACAGGACGGGAAAATCGATCTGTTTGTCCCCGGCGCCGAGGTCTATGAAAAGGTCGTAAATATCATTGAGTACCTGGCTGATCTGGGCGTCTTTGCGGTCGATCTTGTTTACAACAACGATGACCTTTAGCCCTGCCTCAAGTGTCTTTTTCAGGACGAAGCGTGTCTGAGGAAGGGGGCCCTCGGAAGCGTCTACAAGAAGGATGGCGCCGTCGGCCATCGACAGGGCCCTCTCCACCTCGGCTCCGAAGTCGGAGTGCCCGGGTGTGTCGATGATATTGATCTTCACGCCGTGCCAGGAGACCGAGCAGTTCTTGGCGGCGATAGTGATCCCGCGCTCCCGCTCGAGGTCCATAGTGTCCATCAGACGTTCATCCACGACCTGCCCCTTGCGGAGCAGCCCACTCTGCCTGAACATCGCGTCGACGAGCGTAGTCTTGCCATGATCAACGTGGGCGATTATGGCGATATTCCTGATATCCTTGTTTTCAACACTTCTGCTCATAACAGCTCCGTATATTGACAGCTCCCTGGCAGGCTGTGCCTGGCGAATGGTCGGTCCATGTACCGGGGAGCGCACTGGCCTGAGGGCCAAGCATGCCAAAAGATAGGTGTTCAGGAGCGATTGTCAACCGATAATGGCAGGAGATGCAAACGACTATTTCCACCGGTATTTTCTTGAATCCGTACTCATCCCGTCATACTGTCTGTGCAGGGGTTCGTTATCGAGCTGCCTGTTGCTGAGGATTCTGATCTAATGAGGAGGGGTAATCATGAGATTTCGGTCCAGGGGCGTGGTTTCCGCCATTTTCCTGATGGCCGCCGCATTTCTCGCCATCAATGCGCAATACGTTCGTGCAAGCGGGGTCCTGATCCTGGGTCCCAGTACGCGGGCTTACGGGATGGGCCTTTCCGGCACTGCCGACGTCTCGGATCCATCCAACGCCTTTTACAACCCGGCTAATATCTCTTTTATCAACGGCGCCTACCTGACGGGGTTCTACAGCAAGCTTGTCCCGGACCTTGCCGATGACGTCTACACCGGGAACCTCGCAGTTGCCGGCGGCACCAGGTTTCGACTTGGAGAGTCTTACGAGTTAGGGCTGGGAGGCTGCCTGCGGTACCAGAAGCTCGATTATGGAGAATGGGGAACCTTTTCCGGGGGCACGGCGTCATCCTCAGAATATGTCATCAGCTTTTCACTGGCAGGCGGCATCAAGATCAATAAGATCTTCAACCTGGGGATCGGACTCTCTGTCAAACCTGTGAAACTCGATCTTGCACCTGCCTGGAGCACGCCAGATGGCGAATCGCGCGAATCCGATGGAACCGCGTCAGATTTCGGCATATTGCTCGGGGCAGAGCTGCCGATAGGCGAGGAATTTACATTTTCAGGGAACATCGGCCTCAGCTACCTGAATATGGGCAGCGACTTCGAATTTCAGAACTGGTTCGGGACCATCTCGATGCCGTCAGCAACGCGCTACGGGATCGGTATAAGACTCGAGTCACAGCCGCTTACCGGCAACGAGAAGTTCGGGCCGCTTTTCACGCTGGCCTTTAATGTCGATAAGCTGGACCACACTTCCGAGGCCGATAAAGGGAAATCCGATGAAAGCAGTTACGGAGCGGAGATCGGATTTCTAAGGATGCTGTTCCTCCGTATCGGACGTTGGAAGTACGAATCGGGGAATATCGATGACAAGACGTTTGGCGTGGGACTGGGAGTCGAGCTTGAGAGTTTCCTCATAAGGCTTGATTGGGCCAGAGTGCCGCAGGCATCGAATCTGGACAACGTCAACAAGTTCGGGCTGATCACCGGGATATCCTTCTGAGCGAGACGATGAAAAAGAACGAGAATAACGAAAAGATGCTGCAGTTCGACAGAGGCGTTGAGCAGGGTATGACAGAGCGCGACGACGGCTCCAAAGAGATAAATCCCGGAGAATTCAAGGTTTTCCTCGCTGACGGCAGAATTGCATGCCTGTGGGGCACAAACAGGGCAACAGCTGTTGAATACAAGAGGGTTTCCGACAAGGGCTTCACTGAAACAGAGATAAGGCGAATCCTCAATAATGGTCCCTTTTCAAACGACTCCCGGGCAGACTGCGAGAGAATAATATCCGCGCTGCGCTGGACTGAACACATGATGGTGGATGATCTGAAATACTTCCTGAAACTGCTGCGGGAATCGATAATCACCGGGAAAAATATTCCCTTCCCCCCGAAATCGGCGGACGAACTTCTCGAAATCATTCACACGGCATATAACGTTTTCAGACTGCCCATGAACCTGGAGATCGCCGAAATGTCAAAGCGCCTGAAACTAACCGGGGACAAAGATGCGGATTCAGCCAAGATCTCATCTTTCCTGGACATTATCGAGGCGGGAAAAATCAGGAAATTCCCGAAAAATGATCATGAAAAGAATTCGAACTGACGATCTTGGCTGATTATCATGACTTCTCCCCCACCACACATGAGGATATTCCTCACATAAATCCCCTCATGTCTCCGCAACTCTCAACTTTTCAACATCATACACTTCGTTGTTTCATGCAACTTTTGTCATTTATCCCCGTATATCTGGTATAGACAACGCAATTCAATAACCAGGGAGAGAGATCGAAATGAAAAACGGAAGAAAGCTCCTGCCGGCGATTATCGCATTGGCCATCCTGGCGATCGCGTCGTACGGCTGCGGCGGCGATTCGCAGTCGAAGGAGAATGGCGAAGAAGACAAGGATCCTGTAGTTCCCGTAGAGGTAGGCGCGGTCAAGACCGGCGACATCTCTGCCTATTTCACCGGCACAGCTAACATCGAGGCCGAAGAGGAGACCGGAGTAGTCGCCAAGGTGAGCGGTGTAGTCGAAGAGCTCTACGTTGAAGAGGGCGATTTCGTCAAGGCGGGGGCTGTCCTCGCGAAACTCGACGACGAGATGATCGGTGTACAGCTCGAGCAGGCAAAGGCCGACATGAGAAATCAGGAGAACAACTACAAGCGTAACCAGGACCTCCACGAGAAACAGCTCGTCAGCACAGAGGTCTTCCAGCAGGTCAAGTTCGAGTACGAGCGTCAGAAGGCTGCATACGACCTCGCCGCGCTGAGCCTCAAGTACACATCGATCAAGACTCCGATCAGCGGCGTCGTTTCCGAGAGGAATGTCAAGGTCGGCAACATGGTCCTGCAGAACCAGGATATATTCAGGGTCAGCGGGCTCGATCCGATTATCGCGATCCTGTACGTTCCCGAGAGGCAGCTCGAGAGGATGAAGGCAGGACAGAGATCGGTCCTTCATATAGACGCCCTTGGCGGCACGGACTTCGAAGGCTACATCAAACGTATAAGTCCCATCGTCGACTCAGGAACCGGCACCGTAAAGGTCACAATCGAAGTCAATGACCCGACAGGCCGGGTCAGGCCGGGCATGTTCGCCCGGGTCAAGATCGTATACAATGTCCATGAGGGCACGACACTGGCCCCGAAGGACGGGATAATGGATGAAGACCGTGAATCGACGGTCTTCGTCGTCCAGGACAGCACCGTTTACAAACGAACTGTTGTCCTCGGCTACACCAACACGACCCATGTCGAGATCCTCGAAGGGCTCATGCCTGGCGACACAATCGTCACCACGGGCAAGGGCAGCCTGAAGGACAGCACAAAGGTCGAGATCGTCAGGTCGGGCGGCGATAAATGAAGATAATCGAGATCTCCATCCGGCGGCGCGTGACGATAGCGATGTTCACGCTGGCAGTAATACTATTCGGGGCGGTCTCTTTCTTCCGGCTCAAGATCAACCTTCTCCCCGAGCTCACATATCCGACACTGACGGTGCGCACCGAATACGCCGGTGCCGCTCCCGCAGAGATAGAAAATGTCATATCGAAACCGATCGAGGAAGTACTCGGCGTCGTCAAGAACGTCAACCGGGTAAGCTCGATCTCACGCTCGGGACAGTCCGACGTCATTCTCGAATTCGCATGGGGAACGGACATGGACTACGCAGGCCTCGACGTACGAGAGAAACTCGACGTACTGCAGCTGCCCCTTGAGGTCGAACGGCCTACACTCCTGCGATTCGATCCCTCGCTGGATCCGGTACTGCGTTTCGGCTTCTATAAGGAAAAAACTGCCGATGCGGACAGCGCCGGTGTGGACGATGACTGGTTCGACGAAGAGGAACTGAAGTTCCTCCGCCGGTTTGCCGAGGAAGAGATAAAAAAGGAGCTCGAGTCTTCACTCGGAGTCGCTGCTGTAAAGGTAAGCGGCGGCCTCGAGGATGAGATCCAGATATTCATAGATCAGCAGCTCACCGCCCAGCTCGACCTGCCTATCAGCACCCTGGCCGCGCAGATAGGCGCGGAGAACGTCAACCTGTCTGGCGGCAGGCTCGAGGAAGGCACGCAGCAGTACCTCGTCAGGACGCTTAACGAGTTCGAATCGATCGAGGAGATCGGAGATGTGGTCGTATCCACGAAGGACGGCAAGCCGATATACCTCCGTGATATCGCCACAGTAAGGCATGGATACAAGGAACGGGAAGCGATTACGAGGCTCAACGGACGCGAGGCTGTCGAGATCGCTATATACAAGGAAGGCGACGCCAATACGGTCGCTGTGGCCCGCGATGTCGAGAAACATCTCTCACGCGCGAAAAGGGTTCTCCCGGAAGGATACCGGCTGGTCAAGGTCTACGACCAGTCGACCTTTATCAGGCAGGCGATAAACGAGGTCATCACGGCAGCCGTTATCGGTGGAATCCTCGCGATTATCATCCTCTACCTCTTCCTTCAGAATTTCTGGGCAACGGTCATCATATCACTTTCGATACCGGTATCCGTCATCGCGACCTTCAACATGATGTACGGCGCCGACCTTTCCCTCAACATAATGTCTCTGGGAGGAATAGCGCTCGGAATCGGGATGCTCCTGGATAACTCGATCGTCGTACTGGAAAACATATCCCGGCACCGGGCGATGGGGAAGAATATCTCCGATTCCGCCAGGGATGGAGCGAGCGAGGTCGGGAAAGCAGTGACAGCTTCTACACTGACCACTGTCGCGGTCTTCCTGCCTCTCGTATTCGTATCGGGGATCTCCGGGCAGCTCTTCAGGGACCAGGCCCTTACCGTCACCTTCGCGCTGATTGCGTCTCTCATTGTAGCGCTGACACTGATTCCGATGCTGGCCTCCCTGCAGGCCAACAAAGTGCCGCCTCCCCCTCCCACTCCGAAAAAGGAGCCGAAGAGGCGTGTCGGCCGATGGTTCACGACTGTCGGAAGATTCATATTCAGTACTGTTCCTGTCTTTTTCACTAAAATCATCCTGGGAATCTGCAGTGGGCTTTCAAGGATCTTTTCATTCCTGCTGAGGCCTCTGCTGAAGCTTTTCACAAGGGTATACGACACCGTCGCCGGATGGTATGACGGCATGCTCGCCTGGTCCCTGGATCACAGGGGCAGGATCATATTTATAGCGTTTGTCATGTTCGCCGGCACGATGCTGATGGCCACCAACCTCGGCGTTGAGTTGATACCGCAGCTTTCGCAGGGAGAGTTCCGCGTCGAGTTCCGCCTCTCTCCCGGCACACCTCTCGAAGTGACAGACAGAGCTATCAGAAGCGTTCAGGAATCGACGACCGATATCGCCGGGATCAGCACCGTCTTCGCTGTAGCCGGAACAGGCAACAGGATGGACGCCAATCCCGAACAGGGCGGCGAAAACTGGGGCGAACTCAACGTGGTCCTCCAGCCAGGTTCAGAACGGGACGATGAAGAGCGGGTCATGGCGCAGATGCGCGGCGACCTGCATCGGGTCCCCGACCTTCAGTACAAGTTCTCGAGGCCGACGCTCTTCACCTTCAAGACACCGGTCGAGATCGAGATCGCCGGATACGACCTGCGCAGCCTCAAGAAGGTCAGCAACGATATCACTGCGAAGCTCGACTCCAATCCGCGTTTCGCTGACGTAAAATCAACGATGAAAGCGGGACATCCCGAGATACAGATAAGATTCGACAGGGAAAAAGCCGCGGCGCTCGGATTCCAGGTATACGAGGTCGCGGACCGGGTCGTCAGCAAGGTCCGGGGTGATGTGGCATCCCGCTACTCGTGGCGCGACCGGAAGATCGACATCCTCGTCCGTGCCAAGGAATCGGACAGGAACTCGGTGGACAAGATAAGAAAATTGATAATCAATCCGGAGAGTGAGCATCCCGTCACCCTTGAAGCGGTCGCGGACATCACGCTCGACACCGGTCCCGGAGAGATCAGAAGAATCGACCAGGAAAGGGTCGCCCTGGTCACGGCCAACCTCAACTACGGCGATCTCGGCACCGCCGCCGAAGAGATCAACGGGATGATCCGGGGCATACCGATGCCCGGCGGACTCGCGGTAACTGTAGCCGGGCAGAACCAGGAGATGACGAAATCCTTCAAGTCTCTCCAGTTCGCCCTCCTGCTGGCGGTCTTTCTCGTCTACCTGGTGATGGCCTCACAGTTCGAGTCGTTCCTTCATCCCTTCGTTATCCTGTTTTCGATCCCGCTGGCACTGATCGGCGCGGTATGGGCATTGTTCCTGACCGGTTCGACGATAAGCGTGGTCGTATTCATCGGCCTGATACTTCTGGCGGGAATCGTAGTCAACAACGCGATCGTGCTGATCGACCTTATCAATCAGCTGCGAGATGGCGGAATGGACAGACGGTCGGCTATCCTGGAAGGCGGCAAGTCAAGGCTGCGACCGATCCTCATGACGACTCTTACGACCACTCTGGGCCTCCTACCCCTGGCCCTCGGAGTCGGAGAAGGCGCTGAAGTGAGGGCGCCCATGGCCATCACAGTCATCGGGGGACTGACCGTATCGACTCTGCTTACGCTCATCGTAATACCTGTCGTATATGACCTGTTCGACAGGAGAAGATAGATGAACCTGACGAACGCATCGATCAGGCGACCAGTGACGACATTGATGATCTTCGTCTGCTTCATCGTGCTGGGAATTATCTCGGCAAGACTACTGCCGATGGAATACTTTCCCGATCTTGACGCCCCTTTCATTTTCATAGAGATCCCCTACCCCGGCTCCACTCCAGAGGAGATAGAACGTCAGATCACGAGGCCAGCCGAGGAAGTCATCGCGACTATAAGCGGCTTCAAGCGTATGGAGTCCAACTCGCACACTAATGGTGCATGGATCAGGCTGGAGTTCGAATGGGGAGTCGATACCGATGTCAAGGCCCTTGAAGCAAAAGAGAAACTCGAGGGGATCCGGCACCTCTTTCCCGACGACCTCGAACGTTTTCATGTCCTCAAATGGTCGACCGCCGACATGGAGATCCTGACCCTGAGGATCTCGAGCAACCGCGACCTGTCGAATTCGTACGACATGCTCAACAGGAACGTGAAACGAAGGATCGAGAGGATCGAAGGCGTTTCCAAGGTGGATCTCTACGGAGTTGAAAAGAAGGAAGTCCGTATCAAGCTGTCGGCTGACAGGATCATCCAGCACGGGATCGATATCGGCCAGCTATCCCGGACACTCCGACGCAGTAATTTCCTCGTGACAGCCGGGAAGATAACCGACCAGAACCAGAGGTTCGTGGTCAGGCCGGTCGGAGAGTACCAGTCCATAGAAGAGATCGGCCAGGTCATCGTCGGCGAGAACGGCCTCAAGCTGAGCGATATCGCGACCGTGACATACGAGCAGCCCGAACGCAACTACGGCCGCCATCTCAACCGGAAATACGCGATCGGCCTCAACGTCTTCAAGGAAGGCGGAGCGAACCTCGTCGAAGTGACGGACAAGATCGTCGAAGAGATCGAAATAATAAAAGATGTCCCCGAGATGGAGGGAATCAGCATATTCTACATGGACAATCTGGCTGATGGCGTGACGAGCTCGCTGAACGAGGTCCTGAAAGCCGGCATGATCGGAGGCTCCCTCGCGATCCTGATCCTTTTCTTTTTCCTCAGGCGCCTGGTAACGACCTTCATCGTCGCTCTGGCTGTTCCACTGTCCCTGCTGATCACCCTCACCTTCATGTATTTTTCAGGAGTCACCCTCAACATCCTGTCGATGATGGGGCTGATGCTTGCTGTTGGCATGCTCGTCGACAACGCGGTCGTGGTGACCGAAAGCATACACCGGCATCAGATCGCCGATCCCGGTTCCCCGACTTCGATCTCTGCCGGCGTCAAAGAGGTCTCAATGGCGATTACAGCGGGAACTGCTACCACAGGGATAGTCTTCCTGCCAAATATCGTCAGCCCGAATGACGATATCTCCATATACCTCAAGCATGTCGGAATCACGATCGTCATCGCCCTCGGTGTCTCGCTCCTGCTCGCACAGACGATCGTCCCTCTCCTTTCGTCGAAGATAAAACCGCCGAAACCGGTGACCAAAAAGACGATCATCGACAAGTTCATAGGTAAATACGCCATCGCCCTCGAATGGACGATGCGCCACAGGAAAGCGACCGCCTGGATCATCATCGGCCTCCTCTTGAGCATCGCTGTTCCCATGAAATTCGTTAAAACGGAGATGTTCGACGAACCCGAGGACAGGCGTATCAGGCTCCACTACCATATCAATGGCAGCTATACCCTGGAGAAGGTCGAGGCAGCCATTACCGAATACGAGAACTACCTCTTTGAGAACCAGGAGAAGTTCGAGATCGAATCGATCTACAGTTACTTCCAGGGCGATTACGCATCTTCAACTATCCTCCTCAATAAAGAGGGGACGAAGAAATCGACCGAAGAAATAAAAGACGAGATAAAGGAAGGCCTTCCGAAAATGGCCATCGCCAATCCTTCGTTCACCTGGCGAAACCAGGGAGGCGGCGGCTCCTCTATCGACATCAGCCTTATGGGCAAATCCAGCGAGAAACTTGCGGAGATATCAAAGGATGTCGCATGGACCCTCAGTCAGCTGCCCGGATTCTCCGATGTCCGCTCCGACGCTGAAATAGGCGAAAAGGAGGTCCAGATAACGGTGGACCGCCAGCGCGCACGGCAGTACGGATTCTCTGCCGGTGAGATCGCACAGGTCATTTCGGCGGCGTTGCGCGGCGTAAACCTGAGGAAGATGCACGGAGAGTCAGGCGAGATCGATATCCGCCTGGAGTTCCAGGAGGAAGACCGAGAGACTCTCGACCAGTTGAAGGATCTCCCCCTTCATTCCAGGACAGGCACGACTGTCAAACTCGCATCACTGGCCAATTTTAAAGTAAGGCGAGGCCCCCGGAGCATCCAACGGGAGGACAGGACTACCTCTCTTGGAGTCTCCGCGAACCTGACAGACGTCACAAAGGGTGACGCGCAGAAAATGATCTCTTTCGTACTGGCAAACTACAACTTTCCCGCCGGATATTCCTGGAACTTCGGCCAGAGCTTCGACCACGAGCAGGAAGCGATGAACACGATGCTGATAAACCTGCTCCTCGCTCTGGCTCTGATATACTTCGTGATGGCATCGCTGTTCGAATCGCTCCTCTATCCTACAGCGATATGGACCCAGATATTATTCTCCATCGTCGGTGTCTACTGGTTCTTCCTTATTACCGGGACCACGATGTCGATCATGGCGATGATCGGGATCCTGATATTGATAGGCGTAGTAGTAAACAACGGGATCGTACTCGTTGATCATATAAACCATCTGCGTTCGAAGGGAATGAAAAGGAACGAAGCCATCGTGCAGGCCGGCCGGGACAGATTGAGGCCCATCCTCATGACTGCCGGTACGACCGTACTCAGCCTTGTTCCGCTTTGCGTCGTCACGACACAGATAGGCGGCAACGGACCGCCGTATTTCCCTATGGCAAGAGCGATAGTCGGTGGGTTAACATTCTCTACAGCAATCACCCTTCTCGTCCTGCCTACGATTTACGCACAGCTGGACGATTTAAGAAACTGGTCACGAAGGGTTATCGCAAAAGCAAAGGGCGCGCAACCTGCTGCGCCAGCCGAACCTGAACGGAGGTTGTCGATATGAAGAAGTTCCTCACGATAGGTATGGTCCTTTTACTCGCCGCCGCGGCGGCTGCCCCATCGTTTGCCGATGGGCGCGGCAGGATCCACGGACGTGTGATCACCACTGACGGGGAAAAATACGAGGGCCTTATCAGGTGGGACAAGAATGAGACCTCGTGGGTAGATATGATCGACTGTTCAAAGGAGCTCGAGCTTGTCAGACGCAAGGACAAAGACGGCGAGAATGTCAAATCGATATATGTATTCGGCATCAGGATCGGAAAGGTGAAGCACAAGGGCGAGTACAACATGTCGGCCCAGTGCGCCGTCGCCTTCGGCCACCTCGAGGCTATCGAGTTCATCGAAGACGATGAAGCCCGTCTCATATTCAAATCGGGAGAGGAACTGGAAGTCAAAGCCAGCTCGACCGATATCGGCGACAACATCCGCGGAATCATCGTCGAAGACGAGGACGAGGGTGAGATAGAGTTCGATTGGATGGACATTGACAGGGTCGAATTCAGCCAGGCTTCGCACGAAGTCTATTCGGACCTTGGCGACAGACTGTACGGCACACTTACTACGCGGTCGAACGACACCTTCACAGGCTGGATCGTATGGGATGCCGATGAGGCCCTGACTGATGACCTCCTGGACGGAGAGCAGCGAAACCGTGACCGCGAGATCCCCTTCGGGAAGATCAGGTCCATAGAGCGCCGCAGCTCGAGCAGCGCGCGCATCACCCTCAAGAACGGCGACGAGATAACCCTCAAGGGCACTAACGACGTGAACAGCTCCAACAGGGGCATCTCGATATTCGTCGAAAACTTCGGCGTGGTCAAGGTAGGCTGGGACGAATTCGACCGTATCGATTTTGAGGAAGCCGCGGCTCCTGTGGAATACAGCCGTTTCGATGGAGGCAAGCTGCTCAAGGGAACCGTTTATACCGATTCAGGAGAATCGTACTCGGGACATATCCGTTGGGACGACGACGAGGAGTACACGTGGGAGGTCATCGACACCGAGCTCAAAGGTGTCGAGATGGATATAGAACTCAGTAATATCAGCACCATCCGGCGCAAGGGATGCTGTTCTTCGATCATCACCCTCTGGGACGGAAGCGAATTCAAGGTCAAGGGCTCAAACGATGTCGATGATGAAAACAAGGGGATATTCGTGATCCTCTCCTCGGGCGAGGAGATCGAAATCGACTGGGACGATTTCGATTACATAAAATTCAAATAGGAACCGTACTTGATAAGCAACTTCAACGCGCGGGGCTCTGTCCCGCGCGTTTTCTATTAACTGTCTCCATATCGCTTGACATATAACTGCCTTACAATGGAGAATCTACCCGATAGTCAAATGGCGTACTGTCTAAAACTGAACGGAAGGTGGAGGAACCATGAGCAGAGCACGTTGCCTTACAGTTTTCGGATTGATCCTTGTCATGGCCGCGATGAGTGTGCCAGTCAACGCACAGTCATCCTCAAGCGATGCACCGCCTAACAATCACCTGCTAACGACCAACCCCTTCCTCATCCTCTTCAGCTGGTGGAACGTCGAGTACGAGTACAGGATCGCAAAAACCACGACTATCGGGATCGCAGGTTCATACAATACATTCGAAGATGATGATGAAGACGACTATGGGGAATCAGCAAAATATCTCAGCGCGTACGGGATCTTCAGATATTATCCCTCTGGAAAAGCGCATTCAGGATTCTACTTCGGCGGCAGGCTCGGGGTAACGTCCGTTGAGATAGAATACTACGACGGCGAGCCCACCGAAAAGGGCACCGCCTACGGTTTCGGCCTTGACGTCGGATATACCTGGCTCCTGGGCGACAACCAGAATTTTGCCGTAAGTGTCGGCGGCGGCGCAACGAGGCTCTTCGGCGGCGATCTCGAGGACGACCAGGCTGCGTTCCTACCGATCATCAGGCTGGTCAACGTCGGTATCGCGTTCTAGGCAGAAAGACTCTGCAGAGAAAATTTATTCGAGCCGGCCCGGCTCTGGGTGTGTGCCTGCAGAGGCCCATACTCTCAAGATGTCAAATGCCTGGCCGGTTATCCCCGGTGTGAAATTACAGTGTCCGTCCGCCTCCGCATACATCTGCACAAACCATTTCCCGTTCTCCAGCGCACCGGTAATAGTATTGTATACATCGGGCAGAGTTGGCGGAACGCCCGGATCATAAGTCGTATGAAGGGCAAGTACCGGTCTTCCGGGATTACCGGTAGGCGTGTAGTTGCCGCGAAGATAATAGAGGGCGCCGGCGTCGGCGTCATATCGCGGCACGGCGGAGTTCATGTCGACAGATGCGATGATATCGGAATAGACCTTGTTGCGGTTCCCGATCGGGTTCCCGCCGGCCCTTTCGACCAGCTCACTGTAGATCATATGATAGCTGGAGATGATCGCCGCCAGATTCTCCCTTCTGATCCCGCGGCTTGCCGCATAAACGGCCGCCATATCAGGCTTGGAATTCAGCGCGGCCTCTATATCCTGAGCCTTGAACGCGGCCGACCCGATTACCGGCACCGAACCTTCCGGCAGTCCCTCGCCGAACAGCGCTTCAAATGTAACGAGCATATCGAATATGTAATCTCCGAAAAAATGCAGGGCCGGAGCCAGCGGGCCGCACATGGGTAGCGCCCCGTTGTATGAGTCGGAATACGTCTCTATCGTGGCAAGGGTGATGAGCCCACCCATCGAATGCCCCGCCACGAATGTCGAATCAGGCTTCCCGTGTAGTTCCGTGAAACGTTTTCGCACTGCCTCGGTCTCGACGACAGCCTCCTCCAGAGCCCATCCCTGTTTCGAATACCCCGACTCGGCCACGGCAAATCCCCGGTCGAGAAATACCGACGCTATCGAATAGTGCAGCGGGTTCCAGTTCGCGCCATTCGGCTTATACCCGTGCGCGTACATGACCAGGTTGCCGTTCCACTCGGCGGGAATACGGATACTGTAAGGCGCCCCGTCTATCTCGCCCTTTTCGCTGACGATCTTGCCGTCCTGGGCGGAAACGGCTGACGCGGAAACCATCAAAGCAACAACGAGGATGATACAACCGAAACGGTTCATTCTGCCCCTCCTGAATTGGTTTGTGAATAGCCTTCTGATATTCTGCCACAATTATGTAACCCATTCAAACACTTTGGTTCCCGGCTGTTCAACACCCGGGGAAAGGGCATGTTGACAGTCAGGTATTACTTCAATATTATCTCCCTGTACGACAGACCCGGGGAGCCCCTCACCAGATAATGCCGGGGCTGAGAACCTGGAGGAGATCCAGGGACCCGTCGAACCTGATCAGGCCAGCACCTGCGGAGGGAGCGAAGATGGAACACGAGAAACTTCCCGAATTAGGCAAGATCCACCCCCAGTTCTTCGATCGTGTGATATACCCGCGACTCGGCGTGGATGACGACAGCATCGTCATCGGCCCCCGCCACGGCGTCGATTACGGAGTGATCCGTGTCGGCGGCCAGGCCATCGCGATGTCGACCGACCCTTTCTTCATCGTCCCCTCTTTCGGGTTTGCCAGGGCCGCCTGGTTCGGCTTCCACATAATATTCTGCGATGTAGCGGTCTCTGGCCTTCCTCCGAAACATCTCGCAATCGACCTGAACCTTCCGCCGGAGATGACCGAGCAGCAGATAGAAGAGATGTGGGAGACGGTCCATGAAGAATCGGTCAAGTACGGCATAAGCATCGTCACCGGGCATACAGCGAGGTACACAGGCTGCAACTACCCGATGGTCGGCGGAGCCACGGCGATCGCTATCGGCGATGAACCCGACCTCAGGGGACCCCATAGGGCCGCCGTCGGAGACAAGGTCGTGATAACGAAAGGTCCTGCGATCGAGGCAACCGGCCTGCTCGCCGTACTCTTCCCCGACAGGTTCGTCGCCGCTGGCGGCGAGGATTTCCAGAAAGAAGCGGCAGGAGTCTTCGACCAGATGTCGGTCCTTGATGAATGCGCTATCGCCAGAAAGTTCCCCGGGGTTCACGTCATGCATGACGCGACTGAATGCGGGATACTGGGCGGACTTTACGAGATGGCCAGGGCCGGTTCATACGGCCTGAGGATAGAACAGGACCTGATTCCGGTTCAGCCGGTGATACAGAAGACAGCGGATCTGTTCGACTTCGACATGTACAGCGCCATAAGCGAAGGTACGCTTCTCGCTATCGTCGCGCCTGATACTGCTGACGAACTGGTAACTGTGCTGGGTGAGAACGGCATCGAGGGAGCAGTATGCGGAGAGATCGTCCCTGAGAAGGACGGCCTGACACTGGTCAGCAACGGCGAGGAGTCCGCCCTCGAGCACCCAGTCACTGATCCGTACTGGGCGCTCGCCGCGGAATTTTCCAGCTGAGTTCAGCCTGAGCAACGTCACACTTTTTTCAAAACGACCAGCAGCGCTCCATCGGTGGCGCTTGTCTTGACTACCGTAAGCTGAAGCGGAAGCTTTGACTCGCTCTTCGTCCTGAAGTATGCGGTGTAAGCGGCCGGCACATCGGTATCACCGTGCACTCTTCTTCTGATGAAATCCTGGATCATCTCCATCGATTCCTCGTGGAGAAGACCGATGATGGGCAGCCCTTTGCATTTCTCCTGCTCGATCTCCAGAAGCTCAGCGAAACGCCTGTTAGCCAGCACGACTTTCTTCCCCTTATAGAAAATCGCCGCTTCACCGCAATCATCCATGGCATCGAGAAGCTTTTCCATGTTAGTCATCGGGTCTCCTTTCTCTACTGAACCTCGACATCAACGATGTCGAGCTGAACAAACTGTCCGTCAAAAGGGTCAGGGTATGGCGAGACGCCACTCACTACTATCGGTTCGCCATTGCCGTCCATGTTCAGCGTGCCTAAATTGTCTCCACCTGAACCGGCAAACAGCGTCAGTGTGGCGCCATGCTCCATCACGATCGTTTTCTGAATATTCAGTTCATAGCATTCATCATACCCGGATGCCCCGGAGTTCATGTAATAGGTCTGCGCTGGTGCGGATACCTCAAGCCTGAAGATATTCCATGTGCCTCCGTCAGGAGTGCCACCGACTATCCACATCCCGTCACTGTTGGAATAATCAGTATATGTCTTCTGCTCCACCACTCCACGCAATCTTATTGTAACTATGTATGTCGTCCCGGCATCGCCGCTGATAGTCGTCGTTTCATCGTCCGCATCGGGTATGTAGCAATTCTCACTTGAGCTACCGGACCCTATGCACTGCAGCTCGACTCGAAGTCCATCGATAACCGCAACGGGGTCCTCTCCGGCTATCGTTTCATCGGAGCCGCACCCGGCCGCCACCAAAACAAACGCTGCAATCACAAAGCCGAAAAGCCTTCGCATTCCGCTCTCCCCGAGTTCAACTGTTGCCATTCAGGCGCCTGCAATCCACTGTACAGGACACGCCACAATATCGTCAATTATTCCAGAAACATCAACAGGATGGTTCGTCACTTTTCAGAAAGAAAAGGAAGCCTCCAAACAGGCCCCTGGCGTTATATACCGGCGTAGGCAACCAGATGCCCGCCCATGAGTGTTCTGCGGTAAAGAGCGTTTGCCAGGTTATCGCACGGGCCCTTCTCCCCCCACTGCTTCGCGGGAGCGCTTATCGAAAGAGGAGAAAGCCCAGCGGCCTCGAGAGTGGCTTTCAGCGTACGCGGAGTGAAGAACCAGAAGTGGTGATCAGGAGAATAATGTTTCCACCGGTTTTTCTTCAACCCGAAGCGACTCTGGAAGTTCTTGCCCCTGTTGGAAAAGCTCCCGAGGTTCGGCACTTCGATCCTGACAACACCGCCCGGGCTGAGCAGCTCCGCTATCTTCTCGAGTGTCATTCGGGGATCGCTGACATGCTCCAGCACGTGATTCATGATAATCGCATCGAATGAATGCGGAGGCAGATCAAGATCCTCGAGGACCCCCTGGTGAACGGTCAGCCCGAACTTTTCGCGGATATGATGGACCATTACCGATGCTATCTCGGTCCCCTCGGCCTCCCATCCCCTCTCTACGGCGGCAAGAAGAAGCGTCCCCTCCCCGCAGCCGACATCTAGAAGGCGCCCCTTTCTCCCGACGACAGATTCGACCTCTGCGACAAGCTGGTCGAAGATCCTCATCCTCCGCTCCTGCTCCTCGAGCGACGCCCTGAAATAGCCTTCGCCGTATATCTCTGCATCGGCATTATCGATCTCGGGGTAATCCTCGGCAAACTGCAGACCGCATCGCGAGCACTGCACGATCCTTCCACCGGTGGGTGCGATAAAGACCTGTCTGACCGGACTGTCAGGACAGTTCGGGCATCTCTGAAGATCACTCATGCCGCGCCACACTCCATCCAAGGCCGATCCATCCTGCTCCCAGCACAGTATTGGCCAGCGCCGCGCCCCATACTCCCATCATTGCCGGCAGCACCATCACCAGGACAAAGCCGGCTATCACTGATATGGACGCCCAGCGTGGAAGGATCCCGGCACGAAGGGTCACGGCAGCCAGAGCGAGCCATCCAAGAACTGACAGACCGAGAGCGATTATTGCTCCCGCATCGAAAAGGGCTGAATCCTCCAGCGCCTCCAGCGCCTCAGGATCGACCTTCGCTATTTCGTGTATGGTGAAAACCGATGTCCACTCGTTCGCGAAGAGAGCCGCCATCCCCATGAGGGTCAACAGGAACGCGACGAGTCCGAACATGCCTGTCTTTTCAGCCTGCAGAACGTAAAGGCCGGTGCAGCCGATGAGAACAAGCAGTGCGGCGAAACCGGCCAGCATCAGACGTACGAAAAAGAGAGATGATCCTGCCATAACGGAGTATGACGATCCGAGATCGAGCTGCGGCGTGAGAAAGATATTGATAAGAGCGGTAAGAAGTCCGCCCAGAATGAGAGCGGCGCCCGTTATTGTAAAGAACCCTTCGGGAAGACGCATGATCAGCCTCCAAATACCTTCCTCAGCAGTTCGGTAGTACGCGCAGCCGGATCCTCACGTATCTTCTGCTCCTCCGTGGCAAGTATCGCAAACAGCCCGTCCAGCGCCTGGTCCGTCACATATTCATCAAGATCGACAAGCCGGGAAGTGCTGGTAAACGGAAGATTGTTGTACGCGTCTGCTGCCTGGCCGTACACCCGTGAAAGGCCGATCTCGTCGATCTTCTCTTCGATTATCGGATGGAATCGTTTCCTCAGCTCGTTCCCTGTCTGCCTGCGAAAATATTCGGTAGCCGCAGTATCGTCGCCATTGAGGATCCCGAAGGCATCTGCCACAGTCATCCCCTTGATCGCGTTCCAGAAGATATCCCTCGCTTCGACCGCCGCCAGCTCCGCCGCCCTGTTCATCCCGACTTCGATCTCGTCGACATAACTGCCGAGTCCTGCGGTCCGCATCGTCGACGCCATCGATTCGAGCTGCTCGGGAAGAGCGATCCGAATCAATTCGTTGCCGAGATACCCGTCCACCTTAGAGGTAGAGATCACCGTGTTCCCCGTCCCTATACGAAGTGCTTCCTTGATACCGTCGATAACGACTGACTCGGTGAGTTCTCCATCCCCCGAATCCGTGTCCAGGATGTCACCCATGCTCTCTGAAAGCGTTGCGCACCCTGAAGAAGCAAGGATCAGAGCGACAGGCAAAAGTAGTCCTAGAGCCTTTTTGAATATCATCGATGCCTCTCCCGGCAAGAAAACCTCAACCCCCAAGCTTGCTCTTGAGCCATCCTTTGACCCCTGAGCTCGCGATCTCGTCAGTCACTTTTTTTGTCACAGCACTCAGGATAATCCTGGTGATCTCGTCCGGTGCCGCGCCATCAGTGCCACCAACATCGTATAGCTCTATCTCGGGAAGAGTGACTGTACGCTTCTCCTGACCCAGAGCCGATGCATCGACTTCGATGCTGCCCTCTTCGAATACGAACTTCCTGATCCTTATTTTCTTGTCCTTACCCTCTGATCCGCCATTATCTCCGCCCGTACTACCGACGGATGCCTCAACGTTTTTCCTGATCTCATCTATGTTGCTTGCACCGGACTCATTTATCTCTACATTGACCATGGGAGCAATAATACGGATCTCGTCAATAACAATCAGCTCACCCCTCATGCTCTGAATATCGATATCGAGCGTGATGTCCCCAAGAGAAAAGGCGTCACCTTTATCGAAACCATCCGGACTCTTCACGCGGAGCCCTTTGATTGATCCACGGCCCTCCTTGAGTGAGAGCTCGACCTTGGAAACGCTGACCTCAGTCTGGGTGACCTTACTTCCATGCTTCTCGATGGCCTTCGCGACTACGGAATCGAGATTGGCCAGCAGCAGGAACAGGCCGACGATTACCAGCACTACTACACCGGCAAAAACTATGAGTATCTTCTTCATACCATTCCTTTCTGTTTTGAGACCTGAACCCAATCTACAGGAAAAACAGATCCCCTAACTACACTTTCCTCCTGTCACTCCTCTTTTTCGGCGGCAGCCGCCACCACACTTACCAGCCTGAAAAGAAGTTCGCTGCCGTTTGCCGCGTCATGGTTCAGAATGCAGCCACTGACGGTAAGATCCAGCGAAGGCACATGATAGGCCAGGGTGTTCCAGAATCCCTGGTGGCCGAAAGCTTCGAGTCCGTCGCAATCAAGTACTATCAGGCCGAGGCGGTACGGCTTCGTTCCTCCGCTGGTCATCGCCGCAAGCGTGGCATCATCGGCAAGGACCTCACCCTTGAGCAGCTTGCGCATGAACATCGCGAGTTCGCGCGAATCAGTGACAATACCGCCCCCACCGTACAGATCGAAGGACGCGTTCCACGTCGTGACATCCACTTCCCCGAAGTACTGGTGTGCGCGCGGCCCCGCCGCGGCTGGAGGCTCTTCCATATACTCCCAGTACGTCACCTCAAGGCCCAGCTTTTCAAAATCGAGCAGCTCCCGCACGGAGGACCCCAGGGTCTTTCCGGTCATGCGCGAAATGATCGTACCGAGGATGACGTACCCGGCATCAGAGTAGATGTATTTCTCCCCCGGCTCCCCCACCGGTTCCCGCCACTCTACGAGGCACCTGATCTGTTCCTCAGGGGTCCATACATGCTGGTTATCCTCAAAGAGCATTTTTACAAACAAGGTATCGTTCGTGTGGTCCCCGATGCCGGCAGTGTGGCTGAGGACCTGCGCGATCGTTATAGCGTCGGTATCGTAACCGTCGCTCACCAGCAGTTCGTTTATTTCAGGCGCAATGTGTGTGCTCAACCTGTCATCCAGTCCCAGGCGCCCCATCTCAACAAGCCTCAGGATGGAAGCGGACACGTAGGTCTTGGTGTTGCTCGCTATCCGGAAGGTGTGGGCCGGTGTCATTGGTGCCATATCGTCTTTCGCGGCGGTACCGGCAACGCCGGACCAGTCCAGCTGCAGAGCCGGGCAGATAACGCACGCGGATATTCCCGGAGCGATACTGTTTTCGGCCAGGAATTCATCGATCACACCCTGCAGTTCCGTTTCCAGAGCTGGATTCCCTGCCTGCACAGGCACGGCAGCAAGGCACGATAGACATAGTATCAGAATGATTACGGTCAAATAGCGATACATAAGGCCCCCTCAGCAGATGGTGTTGAGGGCCATTGTACTCAAATTGCAGAATGAAGTCAAAAAGTGAGGCGCTTTGGCCTTGCGTTCTATCAGCCAGCTTCCTATGTTATCTGGACTCAATGGAAGCCGTTAATACACAGGGAGATAGAGACACATGATTCAGAAATTCGTATGGCTGGCAGTAGCAGGAGGACTGGGAACACTGGCGCGCTATGGGCTGGCGGGATTTGTACATAAGATCAACGGCGAACCCTCTCTATGGGGAACCGCCATTGTAAACCTTACTGGTTGTTTTGTCGCGGGAATGATCTGGATGCTGTTCGAAAACCGCTGGACCGTCTCGGCAGAGATCAGGATGCTGGTTCTGGTCGGATTCATGGGGGCCTTCACCACTTTTTCAGCTCTCATTATGGAAACCAGCGAGTTGATGCGAACTGCGGAGTGGATGCGCGCAGGAATGAACCTTGCCATCCAGAACGGAGTCGGGTTCGTAGCCCTCTTCGCCGGAGCCGCAGTAGGCCGGATGATTTAAACGAGGTGAAGTACGATGATCAGGATCGTAACCATAGCGATGGCAATCATCCAGTAATTGATATTTATATACCAGGACTTCTTTTTCATCCCCATCAGCCCTCCCCCCATGGCCACCATTAACGCGGGGATGCTCATATAAAGCTTTCTCATCGGCTCGGGGAGCACCCGCTTGGAGACCCAGGCAAGGGCGATGATGCTCGCCCCTGAAACCAGGGCCAACTGAATATACTTTGACTGAAAGAACTCTTTGATAAATATCAGAAACTTCATGCCATGGCACCCTGACTATGGAAAAACCGGATCAATTTTCTCGTGAGAGCCCTCCCAGCTGAACGTTTCATAATCAATACAACTATTGATAAATATTATTCGAGCACCATTCTGTCATCTATCAATCAAAAGACGAAGGACATCCCGATCACCGGACCGACAACAGATACTGTGGTCTCCAGCTCATCCTCGCCTTCGCCATCCACTCGTTTATACCTGAAAGAACGGAATCCTGCTGTGACCGAGATGAGTTTCGAGACCTTGAATGTATTGATGTAGATGAAATCCCACGAATATTTCGAGGCATCTCCGATCCCGAACCCTCCTCCACTTAGTGACACGCCGAGCAGCACGGACTTGCTCAGGACGAATCTGGCCTTTGCCCCGATCATCGGGTCCCACCAGTCCTGCTTTTCTGCGAATGTATCCTCGACCAGTGGAGGCCTGCCTTCCAGCCCGAGGGTATAGTCCAGCGAGATATCATTTCGCCAGTATTTGGCCCCGGCATTCACTTCCAGGGCCCAACCACGGATCACGTCTGACGTGACCTCATCGTCTATCTGCGTCAGGACAAGGTAACCGAGCCGCAGATCAAGCATGTACTGCTTGACGTCCAGGTTGACCTGTAACATCCCACTCTCGTCACTCTGCGACCCGAGATTGGCGTATGTACCGTCCGCCGTCAGGACCCATTTCCGGAACATCACAACAGTATTCAACATGAATCCGAAATTTGTCAGGGAGGACAAGTCATTGAATGACTGGCGTATCTGCTCGCCCCCGACATCGGTGGCCTGGCTGGCCAGCATCGCGTAGGGGCTGATGATGAACCGCCAGTCGTCATCCTTGGCTTCATAGTCGTTTTCGATAGCGGCTTTATCCTGCCCGAAAGCGCCTCCAGCCAGCAGAATTACCAGCAACCCAGTCAGAATAATTAAACGCTTGTTCATCACTCATCCTCCTCATGGTAAGCCGAATATTCCCGAGTGAAATGATACGCCATTCTCCCTTATTGACGAAGAAAATAGTCCACGGCAAAGAAGTAATTCAATGCGGGCAACCCGAAGTCTTGACAATTAATTGATCTTTAGATTATGTTCCTCGAATTATGAATCGCATCAGTGTCAGCATCTTTGTCAAAGGAGACACCATGTTTAAGTCGCTGCTTCGCTCGCTGCTCGTACTCACCATGCTCGGATTTTTCAGCGGTTGTGGTGATGACAATAGTCCAACCGAGGTCGATGACGGACTGACCGGTACTTTTTACATTAACGATGATGAAGAAATGACAGCAAGCGTCGATGTCAGCCTGGACTTCAACGTTACCGAGGCAGACTCGATGCGTTTCAGTAATGAAGGGGGCGACTGGTCGGACTGGGAGGTGATTCCGGCCGGAGCAACGTCTGCTCCGTGGACGATTCCCCCGGGTGACGGCGTAAAGACGGTCCTCGCCCAGTTCAAAACGACAGGTGGATTGTCCCTTTCTCTCGAAGACGACATAGAGCTCGATACCGTTCGGACCCGCGTCCTGATCCTCGAAGACGGTGGAACCGAGAATAGTGTGGAGACGATACTCGACAACGCCGGATATACGGTCACGATGGGTGGCCCTTATGATGAATATGACGGTACCGATTTTAGCGCCTTTGACCTGGTCCTCCTGCTCAATGGTTACTACTACGGCGACACGCTCCAGGCCGGCGTACAGCAGGGCCTGAAGGACTTCGTCTCCGCCGGCGGAGTGCTCATGACTACAGAGTGGTTGACCTATGAGGGCACGGGTGTCGATTATTGGGATACGCTTATGGGCATTCTTCCGCTGACCTACAACGACGACTACTGTGACGCTGGTGCAGGCGTTTGTCCTGAGACCTACACCAAGATGGTGGATCATCCGATCACCGAGGGCCTGCCCGCGTCATTCCTCACCCCCCCTGACTGGACCTACAGTTTCCAGGCAGTCAACAGTTCCTCATTGGCCACCAATATCAAGGTGCTATTCGAGGGCTCGAACAGTGGAAGCGCAATCGGTGTCGGAGACTTCGGTCTGGGACACACCATCCACTGGAGCATGGCTGGAGTCTACGGCGGTACCGATATCTGGTCGACGGAGACCACACGGATCCTGACCAACATCGCTGCTTTCGCCGACTAGGTTTTTTTCGATGAAATGATACGGGCGCCCCGTCTGACGGGGCGCCCGTCCACCCCCCAAAGCAGCGTCCGCCATATCCTGCCAATGTTCCTTGCGTCGCTTCGAACCAATCGGGTTCTTGACCACCGCCGGTCTGTAATCTAGGATATCCGGCAAGGAACACCTGCCCTTCCCTTCGGACAAGGATGCCTGTCGTGCGTCGATACCTTATTATTTTCCTCCTGCTGGCCGTGGGATGCGGCTTAAATGATTCCGGAGACACCTGGGAAATCATCGAACTGGGAACGGATGCCGAATTCCGGGACATCTTTTTTCTCGATTCACAGAACGGCTGGATGGTCGGCGCCGTAGGCGTCTCGGTCCCCGGGGGCATCGTCGCCCGTACTACCGACGGAGGCCTGACCTGGAAGTACAGGACCGGCGTGACGAGGAAAAGGTACCGCAGCCATTCGGTCGACCTGAACGCGGTCCACTTCACCGATCTCCAGCATGGTGTCATCGCTGCCGAGGCGGGCACTATCCTGCGCACCATCAACGGCGGCGAAACCTGGAAGGCGATTCTGCCATCGGGACCGGTCTACGCCCAGAACAGAGACATCTGTTTCGTGGACGACCTCAACGGCTGGATTATCGGACGCGAGGGCGTGCGGCGTACCGAAGACGGGGGGGAGTCCTGGCAGCGCATCGACGAAGCGGGGAAAATGACTGGAAACGCGCTCCAGTTCCTCGACCTGGAGCGAGGCTGGGTGGTCGGCAAGTTCGGTGACGTCCATCGCAGCGAAGATGGCGGAGTGACATGGGAAAAGGTCGAGGCCGCGGGCAATCTAGAGGACAAATCAGGCGACGACAAGCCCAATTTCCAGGCGGTCCATTTCGTCGACGACAGTCACGGCTGGCTGGCCGGGTACCGGCGCGAGATGCCTGCCCTTGACCAGTTCGATTATGGACTCATCTATCATACCGGCGATGGGGGCCAGACCTGGCAAAAGCAGCTGGACCAGCTGGATATACTGCTGCGGGACATCCGGTTCGCCGACCCGCAAAACGGCTGGGCCGTGGGCTACAATGTAAAGGACGGCACATCGAGCGTGCTGGCCACAACAAATGGCGGCACAACCTGGGAAATCCAGAAGACGGTCTACGGAGAGGAACTGGTCGCCCTGTTCGAGCGTGACGGAACTGTCTGGGCGGCGGGTGACCGGGTCAGCGAAGAACCGCAGAAACTGTTACGGCTGGTTCCCGCCGAGAACGAGGGTGTCGACAATGGCGAGTGAGTTTGCCATTTCGGTGAACGCCGGCTCCATCAATTCGAATCGGCCCTGCATCGTGTAGAGAACCAGCAGTTTTTTCTGGTTGAGCACGAAAAGATAGCGCTTCCGATACTGGTGGCTGACGTGGTCCCAGGTATCGATCATCCGGGCGTCGCGGCCGCTGACCTGCATGGTGTCCCTCGAGGCGACCTCCCTCCTTCCATCCTCCCGAAGCTTTATCATGGCGCGCTCGATGGCCAGTTCGATTTTGCTGCCCAGCCTATCATAATCCTGGATCGCTATACGCTGGAAATCCTGCCGCCACTGGTGCTGCTGGCCGTAGTCTAAATGTTCCCAGTCGGAGGGAAAGATGACGGTGATGTCATGGGCGCCAACCTGCAGAGGGACGGGCTCTGGTTCCCCGCAACCTGTCATCAGGAGCACCAGGAACATATACAGAAAACCTGCGCGGCTCATCAGGGCACCTCCAGCGGCGGGAAGGAAATCGTATCGACGACCCGCTCAAACAGGGGAAGATTCACCGGCAGGCCCAGGAAGGCTGCCTCGAACAGGCGGTTCTTCTTGAGGACATAGTATTCACGGCCGACCAGTGACCTCTCGGGCAAGTTCAGGGTGAATTCCAGACGGTAGGCAGGAAGACCAGCGATAGTGTCGGCCACCATAGGCCCGATGATGAAACTGTCAGGATGGACCGGCCACCCCTCGGTGGTGAACCGGGTTTCTTCAACGACATCGTCCAGGGAAAAGTCCCAGCGATGGCCCGGTTTCAGGCTGTGCTTTCCAATTTTAACCAGTTCGGCGATATAGATTCGTTCTCCGACCGACCCCTTGTGGGTGAACCAGACCCCCAGCAGGCCGCCCTGGTTGTGTTTCTGGCGCTCCCAGTCCACCGGCGGCGGCTGAAAGGCGATCGGGATGATGCTCCAGTGGAAGGTCTCCGCGGGAAGGAGATGTTCATTGAGGGCCCGTTTTTCCGGCGAATCACAAGCCAGGAATACGACCAGGACCAAAAGAAGTCTAAACGTCTGTTTCAAGCTGGTTCCTTCCGATCATTCCGCGAGACAAAAACCCTGCACCCGGCCCCAAGGGCACCATTTATAGTGAGTAACGTTACTGTACACGAGGGTCGCTCTGAAAGTGTAAAGATTTTATTTGAAATGTCCCTGCCCGAAGACCGGGTTGAGGAAGCCCTTGAAGCCTGGCGCGCAGTGGGCCGATATATGGAAACGCAGGATGGTTTCCTGGGTTCTATGCTCTATCGCAACCGTCGCGATCCGCTCATGTTGATCAACCACGGCCGCTACACCAGCGTGGAAGCTTTCCTCAAGAGCGTCAAGTCGGACGAGTTCCAAGCCCTGTCACAACGGCTTACCGATCTTGGCGTGGAGCGTGTCGTCGGCCTGTATGACGAGGTACAAGCTTTCGGGGGCTGATTCCTCGATAGGAGATCGGTGCTTCTTCCGCGCATAGAAGAAGTACTCGATCACGGCATTGCTTGCTGCAGATCATGCACCAGCCACACGGGGACCGCTGGTACTGGATAAAGAGGTGTTTCTTTGAAGGGAATATTTGGCTCCCCGGATGCAACCCTATTCATGAACACTCTCAGCTTTAAGGCTACATCACTAGCTTCAGGGGAATCCGCTAAGTGTAATAATAATGGGGACGGAATAAATGAAAGGCACGGCCGAAATACGCCGTCCAAACTTAATTTCCTGCTTCCTCAAGATAGATTTTCAATCCACTCAGTGAACCGGGTAAGATTCCAATACGATTTTTAGAGACTTCACCAAGCATTGATTTTGTTTTAAGATGATTGGCTGCTTCCTCAAGGGAATTGACTTCAAGAGTTATCGAAACTACCGCATCAAAATCACCTTGAACAATCCGGAGGCACTGATCATCGGCAAAATTGAACGTTACTTCTCCATCTACTGGTTTTCCGAACACAAGAGGAAACTCACCGAGGCAATCCTCCATATCCGATATCCCAAGCGTGAGTTCCTTCATCCTTATTACAGAGAGCGGGCCTCCATTATCAGCCTCAAGTTGTTGATTCAGCGATTGTCTCATTTCAGCGTGAGTCCTCATAACCATTTTATCGCCTTCCATAACTGGCATCGGCTGGTAATCGCATATAAACATCTTCAGGAGATCTCCATCAAACTGTGTGAGATAAACCAGATTCCATAGCAGGGCGTTGCTCCCATCAGGTGTCGGAATAGACCAAGGCTCAACATCGCTGTGTTTTATCCCCCTGTCGTCAAGCTTTTGTATTGCATCCTCGAGTGCTACCGGCTCGAATGCGACACCGATATATCCGCAGTCGACGGGTGGTTTTTCGGCAATCTCATTTCCTGCCCAGGTCTCGAACTCCAGCGTGACATTCCCCAGGAAGATACCGCCAGTGTATCCATGTACAGACTTCAATTCCTTTCCTTTCAGGACATTCATCCCTTCCGGTCCCCAGAAAACTGGAAGTTGAAAATCATCCCTAAAAATACGCATGAGTTCATCTATCTTCTCCTGTGAAGAAGCGAAGACGACTACATGATCCATGCGCCTCAGGATTATTTCTTCTTCATTTGCCGCAACAGAAGATGCATGACACCTCCCAATGACCGGAACTGTTACCATGATTATCGCTATCAATACATAGAGTGCATTTACAGACCGCCGACACATGCATGAAATTCTCACAATTGTCTCCTTAATGTCAAAAGGGTGATTTCTCTCTTTTCGGTTTCTTTTTACGGTAAATAGTGTGTTTAGGTTACGTCCGTGCCAATATTTATGTTTCAGCTATTCTGTTTCTTCTGTCATTAAAATTCCAGTCGCTGATAAACAGGCCTACACGTGAAACGATGTTTGTTACTGGTCAAGTCCAGTCGTCGGTCATGCAACCGTTGATTGTACCCTCCGGTAGGGGCCCTAATGCTTTTTCCGCCATACTGACCTGCACTCCGTCGCCGGCGAACTTAAAACTTCTCTTCCAGAAGTTAATGTTTCCGACTTCATTAAGCGTCAGCTGAAACATGTCCTCGAATATCCAGCCCCCCTGAGCAACTGCCGGAATACCGTATTGGCCAGCACTGGCAAGCGGCAGATCTGCCAGGCCAATAGTGTAACGCCCCGAGTATCCCATGAAGTCGATGCTCAGTTCGGCGGTCACCGGATTCGGAAACGACAGTGTCATTTCCCTCAACCAGTATGAGTTCGGGTCGAAGACATAACGTTGGTTGGCTATTCGGTTCGCAAGAGCCATAACAGAAAGATTAACTCTTGTCGTGGATCAGTTTAGTGGGGAAAGGTCAAAAATGCGTTAACCAAAAAGTCGTCAGTTCCGACCAATTATAATTTGGCTCCGCATAGTGGACAGCTTTAGAACAGGACCTGTATTTGTCCGGATGGCGGCGGAGCAGGATGTGAATACGGCTACTATAAAGCAGAGGGATACGCTGAGTAGACAGCCGAATCCAGGGAAGACATTGTTGAGGAATCCATGCTGATATAAAGATATTATTTGGCTGGATCAGGTCGATTTCGATAGCTTGCGTGCCAGCTCACCGCGAAGATGCCGGGGATGAGCTGGCGGAATTCGAACCGAGCTTCTTGAGCCCTTCTTTCAGCATCTTTTCCGCCTCTTTATCTCTTATTCTCTGGCTTTTCGCCCCGAGCACGACTGCGATGACCCTGTGATCTTCATCGACCGCGGTAGCCGCGATGGAAAATCCGGCTGCCCAGAAAAATCCGGTCTTGAGCCCGTCACATCCCTCCATCGTTTTGAGCAGATTGTTGTGGTTCTCCATGAGGAAGGGCTCGGCCGCCTCTGTCCTGAAGGGACGCCGCCAGGTGGATGTATATCTCAACGCATCGGGCTTCTTCAGAAGCTCACGGCACAGCTTCGCGATATCACGCGGAGAAGAGACGTCGGGCAGCTGCCCCCTGCCCGGGGGGAGACCGTGCACCGAGTGGAAGACCGTATCCTTCATCCCTATCCTTTGCGCGCGCTTGTTCATCAGATCTACGAACACCTCTTTGCTGCCCATATAATGTATCGCAAGCGCCACAGCCGCATCATTCGCAGACTGGACCATCAGCGCATACAACATCTCATCGACGGGAAACACTTCATTATCCTTTAGGTATACTTGGGATCCACCGATCGTGGATGACTTTGCCGTCACCCTGACCGGGTCATGGAGAGTCAGATGGTCGGCGTCGACCGCATCAAGGATCAGGAGCAGCACCATCAGTTTCGTGACGCTTGCCGGGTAAGCCCTGGCATCGGGCTCATCCTCGAAAAGCACATCTCCGGACGCCGCATCGATCACTATGGCGCCCGCATAAGGATCCCTTGACATAATATCCATTGATGCCGCTGAGCCTGAAACACATGCCAGCACCAGGATGACACCTGTAGTGAGCAGGGTCTTGTTAAGTTTCATATATCTTTCCATCATTCCTCTGTCCGGCGTACTGTAAAGCGGCGAAAGTATATGATACGGCCTCGTCGAGCGTCAATGATTAGCTCTGTGCCGGGGATGATAACGAGGGCAGCCTGCAGATACCGGATCACTGCTGGGGGGCGCTGTTCAAAGGTTCCATATATAGAATTGGCTCCCCATAGTAAACTTTATTAGAACTGCCTGAATATAGAGTTGTCTCCCATAGTGGACAGCTTTAGAACTGCTCGAGTATAATATTGGCTCCCGATTATGCTCTGGGAAGGGTTCCATCAACTATTTTTAGAAGCATTTTAGACACCAGAGTCTCAACTTTCAAAGTGTCCTGATTACAGCAAAGCTTGCGCACCCATATAGATTCGTACATCGCTGTTCCAGTCAGGTTGATTAATTGTTAGGGGATTAGCCTGACTTATTCTACTTTTGATGGAGTTAGATTTCTTTCTGTTCTGTTAAGTGCAATTTCAGCTATTCTATGTATTGTTTCCTGATAAGTAATATTAGTATTGATAAAACATGTCCTTGTAAAATAACTGCAATCTATATCTCTGGGACGCTGTGTCATTCCGGGAACCAGATTTGCTTCAAGAAAATACGGGCATTTATGATCATCCATTAGAATATCAATTCTGCCGTAATCTCTCGCACCTAAAGCGATAAAAGCATTTTTAGCGATTGCAACAACACTTTCATATATATCTTTATCATCTATTGCAATTACCTTTTCTTTATTTTCACTTTTTGTTTTATAGCCAAGAATATTATTGGCTGATTTATTATCCGAAACAATTATTTCTACTGGCATGGTTATTGGTTCACCATTCGAATCTGAACCTAGTATTGAAACTGTAAATTCTCTCCCACTTATATAATTTTCCACTAAAGCTGATTGTTTAAATAAAGTGCAAATATTATGAATTTTCTCTTGATAACTTTCAAAATCATAAACCACGGAATCACTTCCAATGCCTTTACTATCACCTTCACGCAGGGGTTTGATAAATAAAGGAAATTTGACAGGAAGTTCATTAGCACTTTTGTACATGCCGGGGTTGGCAACAAAAAAGGAAGGTGTGTTTATTCCAAATTCTTTTACTCGCATTTTCGCTTCATTTTTACTGAATTCTAATTCAATGGCATCTTTGCCTGAACCAGTATAATTTATATCAGCTTCTTCCATATATTCTGATATCCATATTTTATCTTCTCGGTTTTTATTTATTTCACCTCCATTAAATATTACATATTTAATTCCGGTGAATATTAAATCAGGTTTCCTAAAAACAATATTATTCAGATCTGATATTGTTCTAACGATATTAAAATTGACATGAGTATATTTTTCAATTAAAGCATTGTAAACACTTCTACAGTTTTCTACAGAACCGAACCCCATCATGGCTAAATCAGCAATATCGGTTGCTATGACTTCAATAAGTCTGGCTTCTTTTTTAATATCTCTTGCATCTATTAACATGCAAAAATATTCCTCCACGTAAAATTACGTTTGATAATTAAAAACATGTGGATTCTATTTATTCCGTTCGCGTTTCAAAACTTGCACTTACTCCAATCCAAGCATTATAAATCATATGCTATTTCTAATTCTACGCTGTAATTCAGTGCTGAGATCGCACCGTACGTTGGCTATTTAAAACCTGGTGCTACGCCATCAACTCGATGTCCAACAACGAAATTCCAAAAGCTCTCACTTGGCGAATCGGGATCTTACTTTATGGGTATCCTATCACATTCATTGACCAGCTGGCGACAGTCTTTAATGATCGGCAAGCCCGAGACCGTCACCCGTTGGCACAAAAGAGAAATCCGTATAGACTGGAAGAGAAAGAGTCGGTCCAGATGGCGAGGAAGAATTAAGGCCCCATTACGGAAGCCTTTAAAACCGCCTGAATATAGAATTAGCTCCCCATAGTGAACGCTACTAGAACTGCTTCCTCATAGTAAACTTTATTAAAACTGCATCCCCACAGTAGACGCTATCAGAACTGCCTATATATAGAACCGGCTCCCCATAGTAGACAGCTTTAGAACTTGTTGTTTTTCTTCTCATCTCAACCTGCGTGAATCCCCAGCCACAGTTGATACAACCCGAAGAAAATCAGCGCCAGGACCGACAGGCCCAGCATGATCTTGCCGATGCGTGGTCCTAGCCTTTGAGCGAAGGCAAAGACAAGTATCAGACCGACCAGGCCGACGACCATTGTTCCATAAAAACTGACTATCAGGGCAATGCCGTTAGCTGGCGCCTCTCGATAACCTTCAATGAATAGAGGCCCCATGATCAGACTCCATCCGAGCCATGGATGGGGATTCAACAGATTGACGAACATGGCCTTGAAGAGGGGGCGAGGTCCGCTTGAGACACACTCCTCACTGTCAATGTCATATCGGCGCCAGGACAGGAATGCGCGCCAGGACAGGAAGAAGAGGAAGATAGCACCGGCGAGATGGAGAAACCGCACCATTTCAGCCGGAATCCTGCTCAAACCGAGCAGGACCAGCACAATAATCGGCAAGTCACTCAGCAATGGAGCAAATGCAGCCGGAAGAGTGCGCCGATATCCACGCTGAAGAGTCTCAGACATGAGGAATGTTTGGAATGGGCCTGGCTGAACTACCGCCGCAAAGGCATACGTAAATCCGAAAACCAGGTATCTCCACATATGGGTCTCGTCTTCATTCGATATTCAGATAGTTCCATGCCACTGACAGCATTGCCCTGGATGCCGGGCAATCAATCAGAATATTATTATGGATTGAATCAACTGTATATAGAAATGGCTCCTCAACCAGGACGACCTTAGAACCTTTATGTTGGGAATAA
>CAYWGA010000003.1:0-64708 GCA_964457905.1 uncultured bacterium
TCACAGCATACCCGACCAGGGAACCCGTTTTGTCTTTGCCCTACCAATCACCAACAAAAACAAATCACAGGAGACTAAACAATGAATCCATGTCCAAAAGTTTTAATCGCCGATGACGAACAGGAATGCATCGATTTTATCCGCAAGCGCAGAAAAGGCATCGTCTCTCTGGACGAGCCTGTATCCGGCGAAGAGGGCGACATGCCCCGTCAGATCGCTTCCGATACCGGCGATCCGGAGAGAGAGCTTCAGACAAGGGAGATGATGACAGTGCTGGAAGAAGCTGTAAGCAACCTGCCGGAACATTACAGGATCATCGTGATCCTCCGGCACCAGGAGCAGCTTTCCTATGAGGAGATCTCGGATAATCTCGGGATACCTCTCGGCACGGTCAAGGCACGTATACACAGAGCAAGGAACCTTATTAAGGGATTTTTCAAGGATAGAGGGATGCTGGACGAGACCGGCACCTCGGGAGTTGATCTGCCATGAAGCGTACTACTACCGGAAAAGCGGCAATAACCACGAGTGCGGCAGTGATAACCGCGATGCTCTTCGCGGCTGCCGTGGTCGAAGGCGCCAACTACAAACATGAAGAGGCCATCTCCAAATCGATCGTGGTGGAGGACGCCACGCGGCTCGTCATCGAGAGCCTCAGCGGTGATATCATCGTCACCGGCGAAGAGGGCAGGGAGACGATCGAGCTCAAGATCGTGAAGATCGTCAGGGCCGACGATGAGGAGGCGGCAAGAAAGATAGCTGAGAGCATGGGCGTCGTGGTCACCAGGCCCGATGACATGATCAAGATAGAAACAAGATATCCGAAGAAGGGTAAGGTCAAGAAGAGCATATTCTCCTTCTTCGTCGAGCGGGGCCAGTCGATGAGCATCTCGTTGACGCTCACCGTACCCGCCGGCATGGAAGTCATAGTGGCGTCCGCAAGCGGCGATGTCGAGGTCGCGCGCATTATATCCGATGTGAGCGCATCCTCCGCCAGCGGTGATCTGATCCTCCGTGATATCGGCGGCGATCTGGAAGCCCAGGTCGCGAGCGGCGATATCACGGTAGAGGACGTGGCGGGTTCCGTATCTCTGGGCAGCGCCGCGGGAAATATCGTCGTGAGGAACGTAGGCGGCGACGCCGAGATCAGTGTCGCTACCGGTGATGTGGAGATCACTTCCATAGTAGGGACTCTCGAACTGAATTCCTACACCGGTGATTCTGTCGTCGACGGAGTAGGCGCCGTCACTTATGAAGGAATAAACGGATCGGCGAGATTCATAGATGTGCGCGGCGCTGTCGAAGCGTCCGCGGCGAGCGGCGACCTCAATTTCCGCGTCTCGCCTGTGACCCTTGTCGACTATCATATAACCGCATCGAGCGGAAACATCATACTGCGTTTCCTCGAGGTGATGGAAGGTGGATTCGTGCTGAAGGCCGCGACGACCTCCGGTGAGATCAACGCGCGTCTGCCGATCACCGTGACCAAAGTGGACAGAAACAGGATCGCCGGTATTGTCAGGGACGGCCATGCGAAGGTCTTCCTCGAAACGGCCAGCGGTAATATCACGATAGAAGAGCCAGAGGAGTAGGAAGATGAACTGCCGGCATTTCGAGATGCTGATCCAGAAATACTACGACGGTGAACTCGATGCCGTTGAAATGGCGGAGTATGAGAATCATCTCGGGTCCTGCCCTTCGTGCATGGAACTCGATGCGCAGTTCGCTGCGGTATTCGGGGCTCTCGACGAGATTCCTCTCGCCGAACCCTCTCCCGGATTCGACACGAACGTGATGGCCATGGTCGACGTGGCCCGGTACAGGAAGAGCGCGCTCAGCCGCGCCGGCGTCGCGATAAGAGGCGGATGGGACAGGTTACCGTTCCCTGCCAGGGTCGCCGGCGGGATCGCTGCGGTGTTCGGCCTCTTCATAGCTGTGTATACACCGATGATAGGTATGATCGCTGCGGCGACCGGAAAGGCCGCCACTTTCGTCGGTTCAGGACTCTATATAATGAGGCGGGTCATCGAGGATCCGTCTGTAATAGGGAATTATCTCGCGACATCTACAAATTACAGGCTAGCAGGCAAGATCCTGCTCGAGACCTTCGAGAAACAGGTGTCCGGCATCCAGCTGTCCCATATTGTGATTGCTGGGCTGTCGGCGGCAGTGCTGGTCGTTCTGGTAGTAAGGGCGACGCGTACGGCCTGGAGCAAGGGAGAGACTCATGTCAGCATTATTTAGCGCAGTACTGGCGAAGGCAGTTGTTTTTATCTGCTCCTTTCTCCTGGTCTCGTCCGGCCTGACCGGCACCAGGACCAGCAACAAGACCTGCGGCTCCCACAGCCCCTTCAAGGTAGTGGCAGTGGCGCAGGAAGAGAAAGAGGCCGATTCCGCCGATACGACGAAGACGGAGAAGGCCGCAAAGCCGGATACCAGCGCAAAGCCCGCCGCACCGACCGCGACCAGGGTCTCGAAATCCAAGAAAGCCAAGAAGGAATCGGTGAAGATATCGATCTCCGATGAAGGCATAAAGGTCATGCCAAAGGACGGGGAAGAAAAAATTATTTTCGAGCTCGAAGCACAGGAGCTCGGCCAGACCCTCGAAGATCTCGAGTATGACCTCGAATTTCTGCAGGACCTGCCCGAATCTATCGCGGCCAGGCTCCTCGAGGACGATGACAGGGCCTATGTCAAGGTCAGAGGGAAGGACATCGTCAGGTTCGGCAAGGACATACATATAGACAGATATGAACTGGTGCAGGGCGATGTGGTCTGTATCGCGGGCGACATTATCATAGAGGGCAAGATTCGCGGCAACGTGGTCAATGTCTTTGGTGATACCGAACTGCGTGGTACTGCCGTCATCAACGGTGACGTCGTCACCGTGATGGGCGAGCTGAGCGAGTACAACAATCCGCATATCAGGGGTGAAACGGTCAGCGTGGCCGGCGGAGCCCCGAACATACACATACCGTTCCTTGCCTACGACACTGGAAACCTGTGGGGCGTCATCACGAGGATTGTCAAATTCGTGATCTTCACTCTCCTGCTCCTCATGATAATCTACTTCCTGCCCGACCGGATGAAGATCTCCTCCGACCATGTGTTCGGATCATTCTTCAAGTCGCTCGGTGTAGGTATCCTCGTGCTGCTCGTAGGTTCCGTAGTCGTACTTATCCTCGGGGTGGTCCTGAGCATTACGATCATCGGGATACCTGTAGCACTGCTTCTCGTGCTCTCCTACGGAGCGCTGCTGTTGCTCGGATACTTTGTCAGCGCCCTCGCGCTGGGCAGGCTTCTCTGCCAGAAGTTCGGGCCGAACGGCGCATCTCCTTTCCTCTGCGGCTTCATGGGACTGTTTGTGATCACTCTTCCCGGCTTTATAGCCGCGATGATGTGGGTCGTTCCGTTCCTGGCGCCGATACAGATCCTTCTGAAGACGATCGCGGTATTCTTCAGTTTCCTCGCTGTTACACTCGGCTCCGGGGCCCTGATAATCTCCAAGGCCGGAGCTCTGCCCCTTGAGCAGATACCCGAGGTTCCAGAGGTACCTGAGGCTCCCGCGGCGCCTGTCGAGACCGAAGTATACGGCACGCCTGAAGAGCCGGATGCGCCCGAATGGAAGGGTCCCGACGAGGATTGATCCGGGGTTAGCGCTTTACTATTCTCCTTAGAATTGTTATTATACGGGGAGACCTCATCCAAAATTCCCCGTATATACGGGAGTCTGGAGCGCCCCGATATTGCAGAACTTCATCGGTAAGCTATATCTATTGTCCGCGTTGGTTCTTGCTGCGGCGGTAGTGTGCGGTGGAACGGCGGCTGCAGGCGGCTTGTTAGCCTCGAGGGCGGCTGCGGTAGACGCATCCCGTGAGGCGCTCGAAGTCGAGGTCAGTCCTTTCAGGGGCAGTGTCGTCGACCAGATCATCGTCGAAGGAAACACTCATACGAACCGTTCGACGATCACCCGCGAGATGGCTACGAAGGAAGGCGCGAATCTCGACGAGGATGTTCTTTACAGGGATCACTCCTATCTACGCGGCCTCGGATTCTTCTCCGAGGTCGATATCACTATCGACGAGACTTCGGTCGGACACTGCAACATCATCGTAAAAGTCTCGGAGCGCCCCGATCTCTTCATGAAATACCCGATGCCTTCCGTAGATTATGACCTTGTAAGGGGTGTCAGCTACGGCATCCGCTGGAAGATAAGGAACTTCCGCGGGACGGGGCAGGAGGTCTTCGTCGGCTTCAACAGGAGAAGAGATCATGAGCAGGGTGCCAGCGCTTCCTGGAGCATGCCGTGGGTCGGCAGCACCAGGATGAGGCTGAGTTTCCAGGGATTTACGAATCAGAAATTCACGATTCCCGAGAAAGCTGACTTTGTAAAGGAACGTCACGGCGGCGGAGTTGCTATGGGACTGCCTCTGACGCAGAGCCTTCTGCGGCAGGTCTGGATCATGCCTAACATCATGGTAGAGAGCAGGACCTCGAGACTCGGCATCGATGAGCCCGCTAACCAGGATGGCACCTATGTGAGGCAGCTTCTTCTCATCACCGGCCTGACGCTGACATACGACAGCAGGGACAACCGCATATCTCCGTTCAGCGGTTCGTATGCAGGAGCCTCGGTCCGCAGGTATACGAGTGTCGAGGGGATGAAACAGCAGTACTCCGTGATGTCGCTGACAAGCGCGTTCTACGTGCCGGTGCGCGGCTTTGGTTCGCTCATCTTTGCGTTCGCCGGTGACAACCGGGACGGACAACTGCCATGGTTCTACCAGATGGGCATGGGCGGGATGAACGACCTGAGGGGATTTCCCGAGAGTGATACGAGGGGTACGACCCGGCTGCTCACTACGATCCAGTGGAGAAGGAATGTGTACGGGCCGAACGCCTTCGATATTCCTGTTATCGGCAAGTTCGATGTGGCACTCAATACGATCGCTTTCGTCGACAACGGCGCGCTGATGAACTCACTCGACAATGTGCCGGATACGAGGTTCCATTCGACCGCCGGTTTCGGAATCGAGATCATCTCCCCGATCCAGGACATGGTCAGACTTGAGGTCGCTTTCAGTCAGTATGGAGAGCCGACTTACTACCTCGCCACCCGCAACAGGTTCTAGGCCCTGCCGGTCCCGGTTTTTCTGCGGATATTTCCCCAGTTTTTCATTCTCAACACTAATCCATTGTAATAAAAGTATTTAACCTTCTATTCGGGGCCTTTTGGACCGGATTCTATAGGGGAAATTCCCCATTTGAAGGGTGCTTCATTACTTGAAATTCCTGCAGATCAATGTCTTATCAAGATTTACACGAATTCCTCAATCTCTACTCCAGTCAGGTGCCGCAACGTTAACATGTTGAATTACAACGAGTAAGCTTGAAGTAGATCTGTCGGTCCTGCCCGATTGCGAGGGGTCCTGTGCCTGCATGGCCGCTATCGGCCTGTGTCAGCAGGGTACGGGGAACACCCATTGCAGTTCCCATAGGCAAGGATTATTGCGATCCTTGTGCGCGGGCTTGTATATGGACAGGGAGAACCTGTTGAGAAATAAAGTAGTTATCTACATTGCACTGGCAATCGCCGCCCCTCTTTTCGCCGTTCCGGGAACACTGGCAGCGGAGGATTTTACCCACTTCTATGCCCTGGATAACGGCTCAACAGTAACCGTTTATCCTCCTGAAGGCATACTTTCGGAGATGACAGAGCGCGACGAGTCCGGAAACCTCGTGTTCTATCCAGAGGGTGGAGGGTTCTACTATCTGATAGAAGATATCTCCAGCCCGCTGATAATGAACAAGGGAGCGGGCGAGTTCTTTCCGATGAGCGAAGACCTCGTAATGCAGGCTCTCAGGGAGATCGATATCGATGGACGTGCTGTCGAGATGCATATCGATGTCTACATACTGCCGCTGCCGAGGCTCTATTTCATGAGCAGCACCTCGACCGGCTGCCGGATCTTTCTGTCGCCCGGAGTCTGGGATATCCCCGCATCGATAGTATCGAGTGTAGTGACGCACGAGTTCGGGCACTGCTATCAGAAGGCATACCTGCCCCATGATGATACGGAAGGGTGGACCCGGTATCTCGGCATCAGGGGGCTGCTCGATGATCCGGAAATCTCAGAAAGTTCGAGCCATATGAACAGGCCGAGCGAGATCTTCGCCGAGGATTTCCGCGTGCTCTTCGGCGGGGAACTGGCTGATTATTCAGGAATGCTCGAGAATCCCGGCCTTGTTCATCCTGATGAAGTCGCCGGACTCAGGGATTTCATGATCTCTCTTGCCGGTCCGGTCGGAACTGTCGATGTTCCGGCAGGCGGAGAAGTCATCGCATCGGTCGGAAACTACCCCAACCCGTTCAACCCGGTCACAACGATCAGGGCCGCATTCAACGGGCAGGAGATCACCAGGGAAGTGAGCGTCAAGATCTACGCAGCGAACGGTTCCCTCGTCAGGGATCTCTGGTCGGGGACCGTATCACAGCAGACTTTTGAAAAGACCTGGGACGGGATGAACGACTTCGGGAGCCGCGCCGCGAGTGGGATATATTTCTATCGAGTGACCGCAGGCTCCGATCTCCGCACAGGGAAGATGCTGCTCGTACGTTGAGCTAGAGACCGTACTCGTCACGGTTGGCCCTCAGCTGACCGCACGCCGCTCCGATATCTCCACCCTGGCTTCTTCTTACTGTGACCGCCGGCGCCGTGGGCAGCAGTATCTCGATAAACCTGTCGATAGATTCCTCGTCAGGACGCTTCAGGTCACAGCCCTCCCATTCATTGAACGGGATTATGTTTATCTTGAAGGGCCTGCCCGAGGTGAGAGAGGCGAGTTTCGCGGCGTCTCTCGGGGAATCGTTTACCCCCGCGATCAGAACATACTCCAGGGTAGCTCTCATCTTTCTGCTGATAGCGTATTCTTCGGCAGCGGCCAGGGTCTCCTTTATGCCGACGGCTGCCGGCATCAGCCGCTTTCTCGTATCGTCGTCGACCGCGTTGAGCGATACGGCCAGACCGGCTTTAAGGCCGCTCTTCTCGAGTTCCCTGATCCGGACGGGCAGGCCGATTGTGCTGACCGTGATCCTCTTCTCGCGCAGGGCGAACCCGTCCTCGTGATTGAGTATCTCGAGAGCGGGGAAAACGTTCGCCGTATTAAGCAGAGGATCTCCCATACCCATGAAGACGATGTTGAATCTCCGGCGTGGAGGGATATGATGCAGCCTGAAGTATAGTATCTGGTCGAGTATCTCCCCGGTGGAAAGATCTCTCTCGAGACCGCCGGTGCCTGTCCTGCAGAATGAGCAGGCGAGCGGACAGCCAACCTGACTCGATACGCAAAGAGTAAATACTCCGCGCGCTTCCATCAGAACGACCTCTATGACGGCGCCGTCCTCACATTCGAGCAGAAATTTCTGGCTTCCGTCAGAACCTGAGGATACACTTCCCGCCACACGCATCGCAGGAATGCGGAAGTGCTCGTTGAGCCTGGTACGCAGGGCGATAGAGAGGCTGGTCATTTCGTCGAACGAGGCGGCGCCCTTCTGCCAGATCCACTGCATGACCTGTCTCGTCCTGTGTCTCTGTTCGCCCATCTCCGCTATGGCGGCAGCGAGCTGCGGGGGCGAGAGGTTCTTTATATTGATCCTGTCAGGCATGTTTCCTTTCGGAAGTGATGATAGTGAATATAATCGGAAAGCCCAAAGGGAAAAAGGAGGCGAGGTGCTGCGTCAATCGGGGGGATTATAGAAGAGTAAGGTATTCCCCCGGTGGATTCACACTTGCCCGACACGAGGGAAAGTCATACAATCATGCTCACTGGCGGGAATGCTGTCAGCCTCGCAGTCGTATGTAAACATTTGAACGGGGGTAGCTTGCCGATGAGCAAGAGAGTCCTGGTAGTAGATGATGAAACAAGTATAAGAACCTCGCTCGAGAAGCTTCTTTCTTATGAAAAATACAAGACGCTCTCCGCGCCCGACGGTCCTTCCGCAATCGAGATCGTGGCCGATGAGAGGGTCGATATAGTCCTGCTCGATATCAAGATGCCAGGCATGGACGGGCTCGAAGTGCTTCAGAAACTCAAGGAGATGAGGGAAGAGCTGCCGGTTATTATCATCTCCGGACACGGCAATATCTCCACTGCTGTCGAGGCTACCAAGCTGGGAGCCTTCGACTTCATAGAAAAGCCGATTGATCTCGACAGGCTCCTGCTCACAGTAAGAAACGGGCTGACGCAGGGTACACTGAGCCAGCAGAACGTCGAACTCAGGGGAAGGATCCCGGGCGGTACGGAGATCGTCGGCGAACATCCATCGATCAAGGATATCCTCGAGACGATCAACCGTGTGGCTCCGACAGGAGCCAGGGTGCTGATCATGGGAGAGAATGGTTCAGGCAAGGAGCTTGTCGCGAGAAAGCTGCACGAGCTCAGCAAAAGGAATACCGAATCGTTCATCGAGGTGAATTGCGCGGCCATCCCCGAGGAACTGATAGAGAGCGAGCTGTTCGGCCACGAGAAGGGATCGTTCACCGGCGCAGTATCAAAGAGGATCGGAAAGTTCGAGCTTGCCGACGGAGGGTCGCTCTTTCTCGATGAAGTCGGTGACATGAGCCTTTCGGCACAGGCGAAGGTCCTTCGCGTCCTTCAGGAATCAGTGTTTGAAAGGGTCGGTGGGACAGAGACTAAAAAAGTCGACGTCAGGGTGATCGCCGCGTCCAACAAGAATCTCCTTGAGGAAGCGGGAAAGGGAAACTTCCGCGAGGACCTCTTTTACAGACTCAATGTCGTTCCTGTCGAGATGCCGCCCCTGCGGGACCGCAGGTCCGACATACCGATGCTCGTTTCGCATTTTCTCGATCAGGTCGCCGTTGAGCTCGGGGCCGCTCCGAAGAAGGTAGACAAGAAAGCCCTTGAGCTGATGGTCGAATACTCCTGGCCGGGGAATGTCAGGGAGCTTAGAAACCTTATCGAGAGGCTCTGTATCCTGACGCTTACCGACAACATCACACGCGAGGACATGCCTCCTCTCGTGCTGACGAGGGAAGAGGATATGATGAAGGACCCGTTTGGACTCCAGACGTACCAGGAGTTCAGGGACTTCACCGAGCGGGAGTTCCTCGTCAAGAAGCTGCGGGAGAACAACGGCAACGTATCGAAGACAGCGAGACAGCTCGGAATGCAGCGCAGCAATCTCTATAAAAAGCTCGAGAAGTACAGCATCGACCTGCGCGGAGACAAGGATGAAGTGGACTAGGGAGCACTCGGCCGCGAAAGTACTTACGGGCAGATTGCCGATAACTCGGAATAATTCGCATATATCTTACGTATGAGACAGTCTATCTTGCAAAAAATCTGACAAACCGGTCAACTTCTGATTTTTCATAGATTTTTCTTCCTAAAAATTTGACAGACGCCATTTCGGGAATTATTTTTAGACTGTGGGTGCTATGGGTGTGACGGGTCTTTTTGGAACAGGGTAGTTCCATGAGGAGATTAGGTTATGAAGAGAACGGTTCTTCTTCTCGCCATTCTGATGGCGGTTTCCCTTACTTCAGTATCGCAGGTCCATGCCTTGCCTGTAGCAGGCGAAAAGGCAGTGGCCGTATCCAGCTGGCTCTCATACTATTTTGCCAACTTCCTGAGAGCGCATCGTCACAACCTTGGCGAGGTTGATGACAGGATCATCGTTGATACTGGAGACGACGTAATGCTTCGTGGGGACGCCGATGATTACGCGAATGGCAGAGCAGATGAAGAAAAGGATGTTGATCTTCTCGGCTCCGGTGACGACAAACGGAGTACGGGGATCAAGTAAATACTAGCGGTCTACTTACGGGCTCTACCGGTAATTCGCCATTTGCCACTTAAGGAGTTAACCGATGCCTGACGGCCCGCAAGGTAAAGAGAATTACGAATACGACAAGAACCAGCCGAGGCATAAGTTCAAGTCCACCGGCACGGAGGAAGAACTCGGCGACATGCATCTGTCGACCGAGAACTACTCCGTGGCGCTTGAGTATTATGACAAGGCCCTTCAGAAGGTCCAGACCGCTGGCAACGGTGCAAGCGATCTTGTCAGAGTCTATCGAAAAATAAGCGACTGTTACCGTAAAAAGGGACTACTGCGCGAAGCGATGTCTTTCCTCGACAGCGCCGCTACTCATTGTGAGGAAGAGGACCTTATAGGCAAGGGCACTATTGCGTGCCGGCGCGGGATAATCCTCTACGAACGCGGAGATGTCAAGCATGGTCTCAGGGAGGCCTGCTCAGCATACAGGATCCTGCGCACGAGCGACGAGCACAGGGAAGTCGCTCATACGCAGCTTCTGATCGCGAACTGCTACGCCAGGCTGGGACGAAGCGACGAGGCTGAGCAGTATTTCCTCGACGCCCTGTCCTCTTACAGAAGGATAGGGGATACCGTCGGTGAGTCATACGTACTGAATAACCTCGGGCTGTTCCACAAGAACGCCTGCCGCTGGGGCAGGGCTCTCCAGTTTCTCGGCAGGGCGCTGGAGATCTGTGACGAAGTCGGCCTGACCCAGCACAGGGTCAGAGTGACGCTCAACATGGGCATCGTTCACCTGAAGAAACGTGACTTTGCCGGTGCCGAGAGCGCGTTCGTCTCCTCAAGGGATATGGCCAGGCGGATCGGCGACGATCTCAAGTACACCAAGTCCACCCTTATGCTGGGCGTCAAGGAGACGAGAACGGGGAACCTGCTGGCTGCCGAGAAGCACCTTCTCGAGGCCCGGGTCACCGCCGAGCGGAGAAATTACCAGCGGGAGACAGCTCTTGCTGACGAGTTTATAGGCGACCTGATGTTCGAGAGAGGCGACCTTGAGGGCGCGCTCGAGAATTACACGATCGCCCTGAAGTCCGCTTCAAGGACAAATCCTCAGAGCGACGTTGTCGCCGAGGTGCAGCGCCGGATGATGAACGTCTACCTCGTCCAGAGAAAGGCCGAGGAAGCGCTTGCCATCGGCAGCCGCGCCATCGAGACGTGCCGGCGCAGCGGCGAGCTCCACGAGATCGGATACGTTGAGAGAATGATCGGCCAGGCTCTTGCCATACAGAAGAAAGAGACCGAGGCCGAGAAGAAGATAAACATGAGCATCAGGACCTTCCTGTCGGTCAACAACCCTTACGAAGCTCACAAGTCGGGGGTCATCCTCGGTGAGCAGCTGTTCCGCAGGGGAGACAGAAGGTCGGCAGTTATGGCGAGGAAACTCGTCGGTGAGACCGTTTCGTTCTTCGAAAGGAACGAGGAGTACGCCGACCTGGCCGAGAGCCATTTCCTCCTCGCCAGGATCGAGGATATCCTCGGCAACAGGGACGAATGCCTGCTGCACCTTTTCGACGCGCAGCGGCTCGCGGAAGAACTTCACGACCGCAATCTCATCAGACGCCTGCGCCGGATGCGCAGGAAGATAGAGAGCGATGTGGCGGGACCGCACGGGGCGCCTGGCAAGGAATTCGGCCAGTCCGGTATGGACGGGACATTCCTGCAGGATCCCCAGTTGAAGTCGTATCTCGACTACATCCTCAGCGACCTGATGAGAAAGCTTTCCGCGGGTCATGGATTCGTCGCACTTACCGACGGTAATGGAAGCGAGCCGGTAGTGCTTGCCCGCCGCGGTATCGGTGACGTTGAGACGAAGGGGATCACCGAATGGTTCCTCGCGAGGGACGAGGCTGATTCCACTGAGAAATTCCTCGTGACCGACACGGCCAATGATCGCCGGGTCAGGGAGATCTTCGGACAGCTTCCCGGTGGCGATTCTCCCGCATACTTCCATCCTCTCAGCAGGGGAGGGAGGAACTTCGGACTCCTGTTCTTCCAGTCGGAAGGGAACGAGGGAGCTCCGAGCGTCGGATCGATCTTCGAGATCGTTTCCACGTACGCCGGCTTTATCGACTTCCTCATCAGGGGATCGATCAAGGGCACCATGCCTCTGCCGGGCGGCAGCGCTGATGCTGACCACAGTTTCAGCGGGATCATAACGAGCGATGAGAAGATGCTCAGGATCCTCGAACTTGCCGGCAAAGTCGCTGTGAGTGACTCCACCGTTCTGCTCATGGGTGAGACGGGAACGGGCAAGGGCCTCGTGGCCCAGGCTATCCACGACATGAGCAAGAGGCGGGACAAGAAGTATATTCATGTTAACTGCGCCGCGCTTCCCGAGACCATTCTCGAGAGCGAACTTTTCGGTCACGTAAAGGGTTCCTTCACCGGGGCCATTTCGGACAAGAAGGGACTGCTCACTGAAGCGGACGGCGGAACGATATTCCTCGATGAGATCGGCAAGACTCCTCTTCCGATCCAGGGCAAGCTCCTTCAGTTCCTCGATACGAGGAAGGTCAGGCCTGTCGGCAGCAACGAGATGCAGGACGTCGATGTCAGGCTTATCTTCGCTTCCAAAGTCGACCTTCTGCAACTGTGCGGCGCCGGCCGGATGCTCGAGGACTTCTACTACAGGATCAACGATTTTCCTTTGACGATTCCGCCTCTGCGCGAACGCAGCGGGGACATTCCTCTCCTGGCGAGCCACTACCTGCGGGCCGTCTGTTCCGCTATGGACAAGAAGATCATCGGGTTCAGCGACGACGCGGTCGAGTTTCTCAAGAGTTGTGACTGGCCTGGAAACGTCCGGGAACTCGGAAAGATCATCAAGCGCGCGGTCATACTGGCCGAGGACAACGGTGTGATCACTCCGCAACAGCTCGTCTTCGACCTTTCCGGTAACAGTTGCGAGACGATCGATTCGTCCGCATCCCTGCCGGACATGGTCAGGGAACTGGAGAGAAAGATCGTAGCGGAGGCTCTCGGCAGAAACGACTGGAACAGGAAGGCCGCCGCGGCCGACCTGGGCATCAGCTATCCTACTCTTCTCAAGAAGATCCGTGACTACGGACTCGTCGAGTAGGGCTGCGACCTTTCCGATCTAATCCAGCCAATCAAACAACAGGGCGCTGAAGTAAGGGTGCATTTGGACCTTATTCATCTAAATTCAATATATTTCAATAAAATCAGGGAGTGGCACGGCCAGCACCGCGGTCATTCTGACGGAATACCGGCATGGCCCGTTTTCAGGGGCAAGCTCGTTGTCTCTTCAATTTGTTCTCAGGCACAGCGTTACGACCGGACCGCGAGGTGTGTAAAGGGTCTTTATTCTGAAATTCCGACGGTCACGGGACATAAGATTTAGCGCAAAAGTACTGCTCTGTAACATGTTGTATACAGGAGAGTTAGGCCATATCTACGTCCGGCTGCCGATCTGCGGTTTTGGAACGATGCTTGCCCTTTGATATAACCGGTATCGGTTGGCGAATGGGAAGTGGCAAAACCGGAGAGACGTAGAGATTTCGATCCCATAAGCTCTCTTATGAAGCTTGAAATAGGGTACAGGTGGGGTCTCTAGGGAATGAAATCTCAAACATCTCTCCGGTAATTTTTTATCCAAAAAAACACCCGTAAAACACCTCATTATATAAATTAAACTTGACTCTGAGTGACCCAAATCATTTATACTTAGTATTGTCAGGGGTGTGAGATACCTAAGGAATGGCGAGATCCATAGGAATGCGAGTATGGACATCCCCTCCGGTGCTCGCGTCTCGTGCCCCTGGCGTTTTTGTATCCGCTCCAGGATCCCCTCACAGACCATCCCGAACCAGGACTGACTCCTGACACCTGGCCCTGGAAGAGCTTGAGCGCCTTTTATGATTCTGTCCTGTTTCGGGGACGAAGGTGTGGAATAGATACGACAATTGACAGGCCTCACAGACATCCCCGGAAGCCCTGGTCCGCAGTCCCTCTGATCTTAGACTGATTTTTAACAACTTGCCGAATAACACTTTCCAAAATTCAAACGGTCAATTTCGAACCGCTTTTTGAGCTTCATAAAAGCGTGGCACGGCAGTTGCGTTTACATGTCAACATGATGAGAGCAGGTAAGGCACATAAAGCATCAAAAGTATTGGCTACGATCCTTATCGCTGGTTTTTTGTTCATATCCTCCTGCGCGGAGGATCAGATCGTTGAAGTGCCGGTGGAGGTCCCAGCGGATTGTCCTCCATCGGCACCTCGCGGTGTCTACGCAGTCAATCTTGATGGCTACGTATTGATCTGCTGGTATCCGAACCCCGAGGACGACATCGTGGGTTATGACATATGGAAGAACGACGAAGCTTATGGAACTTATGAATGGATCGGCGACGTAGACACTGAGTCTCCGGAGCCTTACGAATATTGTTTTGATTACGACATGCCGAACGGTACTCAGTCCTATTACGCGGTGACCGCATATGACAGTAACGACCAGATAAGTGACCTGAGCTACGAAGTGATAAGCGCAACGCCGAGGCCCGAAGGATTCATGGCTCTTTACGATGAGGCGGTGCACTCCGATTCCTGCGGCTATGATTTCTCTTCACAGAGCAACATAGCTCAGGACTGCACACTGCCTTCGACCGACATAGTGTTCGATACGACAGGCGGAGTGAACACATTCACGGTCAATATGCCGAGCGTGATGATCCAGGATTACGGATATACTTACAGTTTCGACGATATCAATTACGCGCCCGAACTGGGATGGTCCGATGCGGGCATGGTAGAAGTAATAGAGAGTCACTGCTATTTGATGAGGCTCGGCGAGGCTGACGGCCAGCACTACGTGAAACTCTGGATCTACAGTGTCGGCGATGGTGCAGTCGATTTCTGGTGGGCATATCAGACCGATCCTTACAACCCGGACCTGATGCCCGGACAGCCCGAAAGCAGCACAACGATTACATCCGGTTCCGAAACAACCGGTGGAATAAAGATTATGAATGGTTTTCCGAATGGTCGACGAGTCGTCCCGACGTCAAACTCGGGCAAACAGGACGAAGATAGAATCCTGCAGCGGCAGAACACCTTACCTTAAGCTGGCACTTAAATAAGGTTCCGTTACCCGGAAGGTCGACCGAAGGGGAGAGTGAAGAAAGCGATTGCTGAACAGGGGCGGCAAGAGATCTTCACTCTCCCCGACTTTTTTCTCATACCTCATTTGGCTTGATGAGTCCCGGACATAACCTTATTATTCATCGTCATGCGTATACCTGCATTATTGATAAGGATATTCATCGCCGCTTTCGCAGCGGCCGCTTTCTCAGGTACCGTCACGGCCGCACAGGACGTGAACGATATCCCTGCGATGCCTAAGGGGAGGCCTGCCGGCATTTATCAGCAGGAGGCGCTCTCAGGACTGCTCGCGGGAAGCTTCGACACACCTGACACCCTCCGGCTGCTCGTGATAAGGGTTTCCTTCTCCGATATGGATTTCACTTCCCCTCCGCATGATTCGCTCTATTTTGCCAACGAGATGAGGCATACCTGGGAATACTTCAGGGGAGCCTCAGTCGGCGCGTTCGGCCTCGGATGGGAGATCGCTGCCGGAGTGACCACGCTCAGCTTCGATGCGGCCTACTACGGCCAGGACGATATCTGGGAGGAGAGGGTTGCGGAGATATTGATGGAAGCGGTCGCGAAGAATGACGACGAGATCGATTTCTCTCTCTTTGACGCTTTCGCTCTGATCCATCCGGGAGCGGGGCAGGAGACGGATTTCTCAGGCGATTCCCCGTGGCAGCTCTGGTCCGGATTTATCGACCCTGTCGAGATGGAGGCTGTTCTTGCCGATACCCTGGGAACGCCCGGGGTCCCCACGAACGACCTGGTGGCGGGAGACACCTTCTACGTAGATAACGTCATGGTCCTGCCGGAGAACTCATCTCAGGACGGACTCGTATTCGGGTCCCTCGGTATTTATGCCTACCAGGTCGGGATGAGGCTCGGGATGATCCCGATGTACGACACGACTCCTTCGGGCTATCCCGATTCCCAGGGGATAGGGGCGTTCGGCCTTATGGGCTACGGCCTCTACAACGCTTCAGGTTTCATACCGGCATTTCCATGCGCTTTTCACAGATACCTGATGGGGTGGATCGAGTCCGTACCGATCGAGTATGCCGGCCCGATCGATCTCAGAGACATCAATTCATACATTCCGTCGGATACTTCTCTGGCAAGGATCGAGATAAATCCTACCGAATACTTTCTGATATCCAACAGGGTGCACGACGGGAACATGAACGGCCGGTTCGATTTCGGCGACGTTAACAGCGATGGTATCCCTGCCAATGAAGATACTCTCCTCGGCGCCGAGTTCGATTTCTTCCTCACCGCTACCACGAATCCGTTCGATTACGTGGATGTCGGCGGCGAACAGGTCAAGATCGTCGATACGGGCAGCGGTATAATAATCTGGCACATAGACGAGACTATAATAAGGAACCAGCTGAGCATCGGCCGATATCCCAACGACAATCCCGGCATCAGCGGCGTGGACCTCGAGGAGGCCGACGGCGTGCAGGACCTCGACAAGCCCGGCGGAAGCCATGCCTTCGGCAGCTGGGGCGATTCATACAGGGCGGGGTGGTACGACGGATTCGGGCCGGAGACGATGCCGGCGAGTTTCGCAAATACCGGGACACCCACCGGAGTGGGCATAACTGCCCTTTCCGTTCCGGGTCCGGTGATGAGTATCTCGGTTTACCTGGGCGAGGATCTTCCCCGCGTGACGGGGGAGATCGACGGGACCGTGATGGGGCTTCCGCCGATCGTCGTGAACCTCGATACTGACCCGGAAGAGGAACTGATCCAGGCCGCCGACACGGGGAAGATATACATAGCATGGGATGCCGGCGTGGAGTCGTGGGATGGCTCGTTTGATCTTGCTGTCGATATACCGGGAGCTGTCTGGTCGGGGGCGCCGATAGCAGCGGACCTCGATGGAACGCCTCCGATGGAGATACTGGCCGGGTCCAGTGACGGAAGGATACACGCGTACAGGACAGACGGCACGCCTTATCCGATCGATACCGATGAGTCAACAGGATCACTGGATGTAAAAGGAAATATCGTGAGCATGCCGATGGCTTTCGAGGCGGATGGAGACCCCGGGCTCGAAACTGTGTTTCTCGTTTCAGACGGAGACACGTCATGGATGTATATCGTCGGCCATGCTCACGCGAATGATCTGGACGGAGGATTCATCACCGGCAACGGGGTCTTCGGTATTGTCATCACTTCAGGCAGGGTGATCGCTCATCCGGTCCTCTGCGTCGACGACAGCAATCCGGATGCCGGCGGATTCTGCACCGCCGCAAGCGGCCCTGACGGGTATATGAGATTCATACATATCGAGCTTTCACACGATTCCCCCGGACTGGCCGTGACCTCCTGGAGCATGGAGGGGAGTTACGAGCCGGAGGATCTGATCCTTCCCGCAGCCGGCGATATAGACGGCAACGGCACCGATGACATGGTCCTGGCGATTCCGGGCGGAGACATCGTCTATTTTGATATCAACAGGGGCGCTGAGGCGTCAGCTCTCGATCTGGTACGGCCATCACCGCCTTCGCTGGCCGATATAGACGGGGACGGTATCCTTGAGACGATGATCCGCGGCCGTGAGGGGCTGTTCCTCCTTACAGGTTTCGGAACGACCGTATCGGGATGGCCGGTAGGACTCGAAGAATATCTTGTCGTGCTCGAACCGGACACGACGCCCGCCCAGCCTGCGGCTGCCGACGTGGATGGAGATGGAGATCTCGAGGCGGTCTTCAACGTCGCCGGAGAGCTGCGTGCATACAGTTTCGATGCCAGGCTCGAGGATGGGTGGCCGCTGCGGGGCGAAGGCGATAATTCGATTACGCCCGCTTTTTCATCGGGCGCCGGTTCAAAGATGTTCATATATACTTCCGGTGGATCCGGCGGGATAGCGGGGCCTAACCAGACAGGGACTGTCTTCTTCCCCGGGGTCTCTACAGTGTCGCGTATCGATCCCGGAACTTCGTGGGACGGTACGGGGGCATGGCCGGCATACCGCATGGATCCCCTCGGCACATCGAGGCAACTTAAGCCGGGCGGCGATAACACCGCAGGCCCGCTTGTCGATGAGAATTCGATGATATGTTATCCAAATCCTGCGACAGGGTCCTCCTTCAATCTGCGTTTGACTGTTTCAGGCATGGCCGATGTGACTGTAAGGCTCTTCAACCTTGAGGGTGCCGAGGTCTATTCCTCCAGCTCGAAACATGAGTGGTCAGGAGGCAGCGTGCCGTTCGAGACCAGCGTGCCGACAGAAGGCCTAGCGAGCGGAATATATCTCGTACATATAAGTGTGAAGGGCGAGGGAGAGGACTGGAGCGGTTCGAGAAAGGTCGCGATACTCAAGTAAATACTGATATCGGAGGATTTACGGCACGGGCGCCTTGTTGCGTTGATGTTGACCCGGGCGGCTTTATTTACTACAATATATGGAGATGGCTATGAATGGAGGAAAGATGTTCCGCAAGTCAGTATTACTGGCCGCAGCACTTTTAATATCGATGACGGTCTTTGCCTCGGCGGGAGAGCCGGGCTCTTCCGGTTTCACATTTCTCAGGCTGGGAAACGGAGCGAGAGCTGGAGGTATGGGTGAAGCATTCACCGCCGTCGCCGACGACGCGACCAGTATCTACTACAACCCAGCGGGAATGGCGGCTGTCGAGGAAGTAGAGCTCACCCTGACCCATACCGAATGGCTGATGGACATAAGGTTCGAGCAGGCAACCGTAGCGAACGAGATGTGGGGCGGGGTAGGGGGGCTGAGCTTTACGGGCCTCTATTACGGCAGCATGGACAGGTACGGCGAGTACCCGTCTCTTACTCCGGACGGGACCTTCTCTCCATACGATATGGCGCTGTCACTCGGATACGCGAGGGATATCATCCCCAACGTCGCCATCGGAGCGGCATTCAAGATGATCTATTCGAAGATCGATTTCGAATCGGCCACCGGATATGCTTTTGACCTCGGTGTAACCCACAGGTCGAAGATCGAGGGCCTTATCATCGCCGCGTCGATGCTGAACCTCGGGCCCCAGACCAGTTTTGTGGAAGAGAAGTTCTATCCTCCCTTCCAGCTGAGGCTCGGCGGCGCTTATGAGATCAGGAAAGAGGCTCTGCGCGGCGGGATCATCCTGGCCGCGGACGTGATCTTCCCCAACGATAACGATACCAAGACACATTTCGGCCTCGAGTACGCCTACGAGAAGATGCTTATGGTGAGGTTAGGCTACAAGGCCGGGTATGACGTCCAGGGCGCTACGATGGGAGCCGGTATCGCGTGGAAGAGCCTGAGGTTCGATTACGCTTACATGCCGGTCGATTTCGAGCTGGGCGACGCTCACAGGTTCTCTCTGACCGTGTCACCTTCGCTCTGATAACTCTCCAGGGTGAAAACTCCACCTTCAAGACGCGCGTAGGAGAAGTGTGTCTCCCAGTCGCCGAGGATTATGAAGGTCCTCCCGTCGATGTCCTCGATCCGTGGCAGGTGGACATGACCCATCACGAAGGCGTCGTTCCCGTCATTGAAGAAATGTTCCCCGGCCATTCCTGCAAGCCTATCGGCATATCTGCCGGTCCAGCTGTGAGTGATTCCCTTGCTTGTCCTGGAGAAGGCGCCGGCAAAAGCGTAAAGCAGATCGGGATGGAAGAGTTTCGCGAAACATATTACCGGCCTGCTCCGTATAACGGCTTTAAGCGCCTTGTATCCGTAGTCGCAGGGAAGAAGATTGTCGCCGTGAGTGATCATCACTTGCCGGCCCTGGATCTCGTGGACGATCGATGCGGGGAGGATCCTGACGCCGAGCGTATCGGGCAGATAGGAGCCGAACCAGTGGTCATGGTTGCCGCCGGTGATGAAGACCTCCGTGCCGCTTTCAGCGAGCCTGCCGATCGCATCGAGTATGTCGCCGTAATACTTCGGGATCACGCTGCGGTACTCGAACCAGAAGTCGAATATGTCGCCGACGAGATAGAGACGCGAAGCGCCTTCAATAGAAGCGAGGAAATCACGGAAGAGGGCCCGCTTCTTCTTTTCATGCGGATCCTGACTTGAATACTTGAAATGTGCGTCTGACAGAAAGTATACTGTATCGCTCAAGTGTTGCTCTCCCCGTGTATCAACCGGTTTCGAGGATATATGTCAGAGTAGCCGTTAAAATTCAAGATTTTTTACCCCCGGCGCTGCCGGTGAAGGAGGCCCGACAATGGATGATCTATGGAGCAAGGTTAAGATGAACCTCGTGGAGTGGTACGAGACAGCGTATGACAAGACTGATGAACTGGCCCGAATCGGCAAGAAAAAGGTAGAGATAACAGGCCTGAACAGGTCGATAGAGAAACACTTCTCCGAGATGGGCGGAAGGGTGTATGACCTTGTCGTGGAGCAGGGGCACCGCGGCAACAAGACCGCCGATGACGTCGTGGTCCATCAGCATGTAGCCGAGGTCAGGGAACTGGAGAAGAGGCTAAAGGAGAAGGAAGAGGAGATCGAGTCGATAAAGGAAGACAAGAAGCAGGGCAAAAAAGCGGAATAAACGCACTGAATAGCGTTTTTGGACGGAATAGCGTAACTTATCAAATATAGGGGTATTATACTATTGACAGACTTACAGGTTTCGTGTAAACTGTCTTACGTATTGGTTTCAGGTGCCTTAGTGAGCCTGGTCGGGCCGCCGGGCACCAACAACTTGTACAGCCCCACCAAAAAAAATTGAACAATTCGTCAACTAGTGTGTATACAGAAATAGGAGCAATTAAGAAGAACTCTTAATTAGCTCGGGCGAAAGGGAAAAGGGGCAAGGGAAACTGTAGAGAAGATGGCTGGAAAACGAGGAATCTTAGGCAGCCACCTTTACATAACCGCTAAATGTGAGTACATTTAGACAGGGGAGTGAATAGGATGTACCCGGAAGGAAGAGATAGCGAGTACCTGGGCGAGAAGAGTCTCGATCTCTACCTGAAAGAAATCAACAACACTTCTTTGCTCACCAGAGCAGAGGAAAGGGATCTTGCTGAAAGAATCAGGGCTGGAGAAGAGGGAGCGCTTCACGCGCTGGTAAAGGCGAACCTCAGGTTCGTAGTATCCATAGCGAAGCAGTATGTCAACCAGGGTCTGTCCCTGGCCGATCTCATCAACGAGGGCAACATGGGCCTGATAAAGGCTGCCCACAGGTTCGATGAGAAGCGTGGATTCAAGTTCATATCCTATGCGGTATGGTGGATCAGACAGGCGATGCTTCAGGCTCTGGCCGAGCAGTCCCGTATAGTAAGGCTTCCGCTGAACCGTGCCGGTACCCTGTACAGGATCGGCAAGGTATCCAGGCAGCTCGATCAGGAGCTCGGAAGGACACCAGAGGTAGAGGAGATCGCGGAGAGGCTCAAGCTGTCCAAGGAAGAGGTCAGGGATACCATGCAGATAGCGAACAGCCATCTGTCCCTGGACGCCTCCTTCAATAACGACCAGGAAGAGAACTCTCTAGTCGACTACCTGGCTGATGATACCCAGGCGCCGCCTGACGAGATGACGTATTCCAATGCTCTGAGTGACGATATGCAGAAAGCACTCAGCACCCTGACCGAAAGGGAACAGACCATTCTCGGCCTGTATTTCGGGCTTGAGGGCGAAGAGCCGCTCACACTCGAGGAAATAGGGCAGAAAATGAGCCTGACGAGGGAAAGGATCCGCCAGATCAAGGAAAAGGCGATCCTGAGGCTGAGGCACAGCACCAGGAGCAAATATCTCGAGGGATACGTAGAAGGCTAGGCGTATCAACAAGATAGATGAGACCCCGAGGCGGGGAGGAGTTGTTGAGACTCCTTCCCGCCCTTTTTATATCTGCCTGATGGTACGTGATTTGCAGAAAAACGGGTGGTAAATACTCCTTGACAGGGAGTGGACTCAAACGTAGTTTCTGGTATCAACGGGAATCATTTAACGCTTTGACCGGAAAAATGGACAAATATTTTACTTTCATGTACGTCCGCGAGGACAACGCGGGCGTGCGGACGATCCGTATACGCAGGGTCGCCGCCTTCGCGGCAGGCCTCTGTCTCATCGCGCTCCTGGCGTCGACCGTCATAGTAGGCGTTCGTTATGCCGGGATCAGGGTCGATTCGGACCGGATGGCCGGTCTGGATCGTGAGAACGAGCAGCTGCGCTTACGGCTCTCCTCCTTCGAGACCGAACTGGACGGCCTGAAGGGGAAGATGGACAGTAATTATGATCTCCAGAACCGGGCGAGGCTGATGGCCAGCCTCGATCCCCTGTCGGAGGACGTATGGCAGGTCGGAGTCGGTGGTCCCGAACCTCAGCTTCTCGAGCGCGAGCTCGGCGCGGCGGATCTTGTATTTACCGGGCTGGAGAGCGACCTCGATATGCTTGTCAGGCAGACCGAACTCCAGAAACAGAGCTTCGACGAGATCATCGGCATCCTCGAGGAAGAGGCGTCGATGCGAGACTGTACTCCCTCGATAAGGCCGCTCAAGGGTGGATTCCTCTCGAGCAGATTCGGCCGGAGGATGGATCCTTTCACAGGCAGGATCACCCGTCACAGGGGCGTCGACTATTTCGCGAGGACAGGGACACCTGTAATGGCCTCCGCGAACGGTGTCATAACGATGGCGAAAAAGAACGGCAGCATGGGACTCACCGTAGAGGTGAACCATGGAAACGGATTCAAGACCCGCTACGCTCATCTGGCCAAGCTGCACGTCAGGCGAGGCAAGCGGATCAAGCGCGGAGAGATCCTTGGAGTCGTTGGAAATACCGGAAGATCGACAGGGCCCCATCTTCATTACGAAGTGATCTTCAGGAAACAGCACAGGGATCCCCTGAACTATATCATTCCAGAGGGCGTCTTCTTCGACTGACCCGCTCCCCTGAAGTAAAATACTGTTGTGCCACGATCACTCGGCCGGACTGCGCACGTCCGGGTGCCGGTGTTTATCATGGCGGAGGAAAGATGACATGAAGCATTTTCTGCGTATCATAATATTCACGATAACGGCCTGGGCCGTTATTCCTGTTTCGGCAGCCAGCGGTGAGCCGGCCCCGCCGAGAAGAGAAGTCGTGAGTCTTCGTCACTGGACGGCACCCGATCATACGAGGATCGTCCTCGACATGAGCAGCGAATGTACCTACGAGGTCACAGAGCGCGACGGCCCCTACAGGATAGTGATCGACATCCCTAAAGGACGTCTGGCGGCAGGACTGCGCAAGTTCGATGTCGGCGACGGGGTGATCGACAGGGTGAGGGTCAACCGGCTCTCGAACGGAGCCCAGGTCGTGCTCGACCTCCCCGCTGAATCCAATTACAAGCATTTCGCGCTGAAGCCCAACAATATTCATCCGCGTCACAGGATCGTCATCGATGTCAAGAAGCCGATAACGGTGACCGAGAAACGCAGGAAGACCGAGAAAGCGAGGAAGGTCGCCCAGAGCGGCGACTATGTCGTGATCATCGATCCGGGGCATGGCGGAAGCGCGCCGGGCGCTTCATCGAGATATGGTCCGTCCGAGAAATATTATACGCTGCCTCTCTCGAGAATGATTGCCGAGGAGATCGAGAAGCATGAGGGATTCAAGGCTGTGCTTACACGGAACGGCGATTATGATGTTGACTGGCACAGGAGGATAGAGATAGCAAGGCAGCATGGCGGCCACTGCTTTGTGAGCGTACATATGAACGGTAACAAGAACCGCAGGATCAGGGGGTCGGAGGTCTATTTCCTCTCTCCCGAGGGTGCGACCGATATGCATGCTACAGCCGTGGCTGAACGTGAGAACATGCAGGTGACGATGGAGGACCGGGGGGAGCTGATCGAGGGTGACGCGGGACAGATCCTTTTCGAGATGATGCGGAACAAGGCCCTCAACCAGAGCTCCATACTGGCGGAACATCTTGCCGGTGAGTTCAAACAGGTAGGCTCGATACCGTTCCATGACGTCAGGCAGGCTAACTTCATAGTCCTCCGGGGAACGACGATGCCGTCGGCCCTCGTCGAGGTTGCTTATCTCTCGAACAAGAGCGACGTAACACAGATAAAAAAGAAATCAGTGCAGCGTAAGGTTGCAAAGGCGGTGGCCTCCGGCGTAGTATCATACCTGCTGGAGAATCCGCCGGAGAATATGGAGAAGAGGCCGGCAAGGCTTGCGGTCCATACTGTCTCGAAGGGCGAGACGCTCTCCGGTATCGCGCACAGATACAGTTGCTCGGTAAAGGATATCAGGACGCTGAACAGTATCGGAAGCAAGTCGCTGATAAGGCCGGGACAGAAACTTACCGTCTACGCGAAGGCGGACTAGAGGAAAACGCAACAGGGATGGAGGCTTCTTGAGCTTCGACAGGATCATCAAGGCTCTTACACGTAATCTCGGCGCGAAGATAGTCTCGCTTATCTTCGCTTTCTTCCTTTGGCTGCATGTCACCGCGCAGCAGGGAGAGAACCAGTCCTTCAGGGTGCCTCTCTCGCTGGCAGGTGCGGCGGACAGTCTGACGATAACCCATGATGTCCCCGAGTTCGTCGAGGTCACGATCCGGGGTTCGAGAAGCAACCTGATGAAGCTCAGGCTCTTCGGCAGGCTCGAGGCCTCCGTCGATCTGTCCAAGGCGGTCAAGGGCCGCAACAATGTATCTCTCTCGGCGGCGATGATAAACCTGCCTGAACAGATAGACCCCAGGGAAGTGACGATCGATAATCCGAAGACGCTTGTCCTTAACTTCGAGGAAGTAGTCACCAAATCGGTGCCTGTCAGGATTGCCTACAGGGGAGAGATACCTGACGACGTGATAATCGACGGCTCGCCGGTGATCATACCGGCGAGGGTAAAGATAACCGGCGCCTCAAGTGTAGTGGGCGGGATAGAGGCTCTTTCCACACGCGAGATCGATATCAGGGGACGAAGGGGAGAATACACGGAGGAGATCGAACTCTTGCTGGGCGGAATGGACATACGGGTCGTGCCGGACAAGGTGCTGATCGAGATGTCGATCCACAAGAGGGCGATCCGCACACTGGCCAACATACCCCCGACGATGCTCGGGGACGATGAGACCCTTTCTGTGGAATACTCCCCGCGCGTCGTCTCTCTTACTATAGAAGGGCCGGAAGAGATCATCAGGGAGATAACGACCGAGGATGTTTCGGTCATCCTCGATCTGACCGGCAGGGCGCCCGGTACGTATGTGATCGAGCCTGAAGTGATCGTACCCAACGGAATCGAGAGATATTTCCTCGACACTGATAACTTTGAGATAACGATTCTTCCAGCCGGGAGCGGCAGCGGAGAGGACAAGCAGGGCGGCAAAGATGGCTGATACTCCAGGAACCGGTGGAAACAGCATGCTCTCTTCCTATGTCGGAAGATGGTTGTCGCTGCTGATGCTCGTGCTTCTTGTAACGCTGGCCGCGGCAGCGCTTTTCCTCGAGCCTGACTATCCCGCACATGTCCCGCTCCGTATAGGAGTCAGCGCTTTTGATTCGGTCTCGGCCGGTCCCGCTCTGCGTTCATTCGCGGCAAGCGTAAGGGAACAGGACGGCGGAGATATAACCTGGGTGTGGCTCGGGCAGGGGGGCGAACCGGCCGGATGCGACTTTTATATAATGACATCTCTCCAGAATCTCTCCTATAGCGAGGGAAACGGGGGCAAGTGCCTTCTTCTCGGGAGCAGCAGGGGTGACGGGTCCCTTTCAATGGGTGCGGTGATCGTTCGAAGCGACTCCGAGCCTGATTGGTCCCGCACCGCCTTTATCTCGACGGCTTCAACCTCGGGATTCATCTCGCCGCTTGCCGCGATCGCTGAGAGCGGCGTCGCGTTGCCGGCAGTGTCGTACGAGACAGTATCAGACGGATGCCCTGTATGCGGGGAAGCCGTCGCGTACGGTGTGCTCCTCGGCAGCTACAGCGCCGGCGGGATCTCACTTGAAGAACTGAGAAGGATGGAAGGGAGCGGAGCGATCGAACCGGGAGCGCTCCGGGTCCTCTTTACCGGCCCTGAACTCCCGGAGATACTGCTCGTCTCAGATCCCTCGACCGAGGAATGGAAGTCGAGCGGATTCGCCGGAAGGCTTCCCCGTATAACCGGCAGACTCTCCGATCCCCTCAAGAGGGAGATGACCCGTCTCGGTATGGCCGCGTTCCGGGAGCCTGAAGAAGGCGAACTCGACCTGCTCGGAGCCGTTCCCGGAGAAATCTGGGAAGCGGCCGGCTATCACTTCCCTTGAACGGGAGCGGGTGAAACCGCTATATTCCCCGGGACGGACAATGAACTGGCGCCTGTTTCCTCCGGAGGACCGTGAGGTTTGAGCTGGAATATCAGAAGATGGCTTCCACTTATAGCGTGGATCGTAATGATCTTCGCGCTGTCGTCGATCCCCGGATTATCTTCGGACGATGTAAAGCTTCCCACAGGGTTCGACAAGCTGATCCACTTCATCGAGTACGCTGTATTCGCGCTGCTCTACTACCGGGGCCTCAGCTATGGTGGGGTGAGGGTAAGATGGAGCATCGTGTTGATAGTGATAGCGTCGGGAATCGCCGTTGCGGCCCTCGACGAGATGTACCAGAGTTATATACCGCGCCGCGACTCGAGCCTGTATGACCTCGTTATGGATTCGGCGGGGATAGTCACCGGAACGTTCGCGGCGGTGCTGAGACATATTGTACAGATAAGACGGGCCGCAGAGAGAAAGGCCAAAGAGGAATGAGATTCAAGAGACCGAGAGGAACACAGGACTTTTTCGGAGACAGGATGCGCTCGTGGGCAAAAGTCGAGGAGAGGCTCGCCGGCCTCGCGGGAAGGTATGGATACAGTGAGATCCGTACACCGGTATTCGAGGTCTCCGAACTCTTCGTCCGTGCTGTCGGAGAGGCGACCGATATCGTCTCGAAAGAGATGTACGTGTTTGCCGACAAGAAGGGCCGCAGCCTGACCCTCAGGCCGGAGAATACCGCACCTGTCATGCGTGCCTTCATAGAGAACGGCCTGCACAGGTCCGGGGGCATTACAAAGTTCTGGTACCAGGGACCCATGTTCAGGTACGACAGGCCGCAGGCGGGGAGATACCGCCAGTTTCACCAGTTCGGAGCGGAAGCGATCGGCCATGCCGGTCCGGCTGTCGATGCCGAGATCATCGATCTCAGTCTCGCCATATACAGGATGTTCGGATTCACCGGGCTCGAGGTAAGGCTCAATAGTGTCGGCTGTCCGGTCTGCAGGCCGGGATTCCGGGAGATCCTGACCAGTGCGCTCGTATCTATGAAGGACGAACTGTGCGACACCTGCGGCGAGCGTGCCGCCCTGAACCCTATGCGGATATTCGACTGCAAGGAATGCGGTGATATCAAGGAAAAGCTGCCGGTGATCACCGATCACCTCTGCGACGAATGCTCCGAACATTTCTCGGGCCTTCAGTCGATCCTTCGCGGAATGGATGTGGATTTCATGCTCGATCCCCTTCTCGTGAGGGGACTCGATTATTATACGAAGACAGCGTACGAGGTCCTTCACCCGGGACTCGGAGGACAGAACGCCCTTTGCGGAGGCGGCCGGTACGACGGGCTCGCCGAGGAATGCGGCGGGGGGAAGATCCCGGCAGTCGGTTTCTCGGCAGGGATGGAGCGGCTCATGGAGAACCTTCCCGAGGAGTTCGCAGGGAAGCTCGGGCTTGACCCGGTCGACGCGGTTTTTATACTTCCCGAAGAGTCGGCTTCCGCTGAGGTATTGAGGATAGCGGGAGAGCTGCGCTCCTCCGGGGTGAGCGTTTCCGTAGATCTGTCCGGACGTTCGATGAAGAAGCAGATGAAAGTGGCCTCGGAATCAGGCGCGGCCTTCGCCGTGATAATAGGCCCTGAAGAGATAGAGAAAAAGGAAGCCGCGGTCAAGATCCTGGCGAGCGGAGGGCAGGAGAGTGTTCCTTTCGCCGGGCTGACAGCGTGGATGATCCAGGAGAGGAAGAAAGTTGACTGATACACCGACATATCATTTCGGCGAGGAGTGGAAGAGGACCGCGCAGTGCGGAAAGCTCAGGGCCGGCGACGAGGGGATAGAGGTCACACTGGCCGGCTGGGTCAGGAAGGTGCGCGAGTTCGGCGACCTGACCTTTGTCGACATGTGGGACCGCAGCGGGCTCGTGCAGCTCGTTGTCGAGGTGGGCGACGAGAAGAATCACGCAATCTTCCGGTCGCTTCGCAACGAGGATGTCATCGCTGTCCGGGGTAAGGTAAGGAAGCGGCCGGCCGACATGGTCAATTCCGCCATGGGTACAGGCGAGGTAGAGGTGGAGGTCTCAGGCGCGGAGATATTCAACCGGAGCAAGGTGCCTCCCTTCAACGTGACGGACAAGTCCCAGGCAAGCGACGAGATGAGGCTGAAGTACAGGTATCTCGACCTGCGCCGTGACTCGATGCAGTCGAACCTGAAGATGCGCCATGATATCGCCCTCAAGACGAGGGAGTTCCTCTCCGGTGAGGATTTCATCGAGGTCGAGACACCGATGCTCGTAAGGCGGACCCCGGAAGGGGCGAGGGACTATATCGTCCCCAGCAGGCTCCAGCCGGGAAGGTTCTATGCCCTGCCGCAGTCCCCGCAGCTCTACAAACAGATACTGATGGTCTCGGGAGTCGACCGGTATTTCCAGCTCGCCAGGTGCCTGCGCGACGAGGACCTGCGGGCCGACCGCCAGCCCGAGCACACACAGATAGACATAGAGATGAGTTTTATCTCGGAGAGCGATATCTTCCCGCTCGCCGAGAGACTGATGAAAAAGCTGTTCAGCGAGGTGGCCGGGATCGAACTGGAGCCCCCCTTTCCAATCATCGACTACAGCGAGGCGATGCTGAAGTACGGCACCGACAAGCCCGACCTGAGATTTGGCCTCGAGATATCAGATTGCTCCGATATCTTCAAGGGGAGCGGATTCTCCGCTTTCGCGTCGGTGATCGAAAAGAACGGGGCGGTCAGGGGAATATCCTGGCCTGGAGGCGCCGGACAGTCGAAGAGCCAGATCAAGAAACTCGAGAAGCTCGTCAGGGGCGCGGGGGCCGGAGGGCTCGCAACGATAAACGTCGATGAAAATGGTATCGAGTCCCCGATCGCGAAATTCCTCGGCGAACAGGAGATAAACGCTCTCCTCGAGAGATTCGGCGTATCCGCATCGTCTCCGTCCCTGATCATGCTTGTAGCTGGGGAGACAGAGGTAGTCGAGAAATCACTAGGAACGCTCAGGACGAATATCGGGGCCGGACTCATCGAGGGTGACCGGTCGATGAGGTTCCTCTGGGTCAACCGCTTCCCTCTCTTCATGCCTTCGGGCGATGCGGGATGGGAGCCTGCTCATCACATATTCTCGATGCCGCTGGAGGAGGACATACCGAAGATCGACACAGATCCGGGAGCCGTCCACGGACATCTCTACGATCTTGTCTGTAACGGCACGGAACTCGGTTCCGGCTCGATCAGGATCCACATGCGGGAGCTTCAGGAGAGGCTTTTTGCGGTGATAGGGATAGGCCTGGAAGAGGCAGAGCGCAAGTTCGGGTTCCTCCTGGAGGCCTTTGAGCTCGGTGCGCCTCCCCACGGGGGACTTGCCATAGGAGTCGACCGGCTGGCCATGATAATGGCCGGAGAGAGCTCCATAAGGGATTTTATAGCGTTTCCGAAGACGCAGAGCGCCACTTCACTTATGGAAGGGGCGCCTTCGGAGATCGAGGAAGGTATCCTCGAGGAACTGCATATAGAGGTAACGGAAAGGAACGACAGGGAATGACAGGGCATTATCAGGCACAGGTCTTGCACAAACGACGTAAAAGGCTTTTTGCTTGACATGCAGACTGTACGGCATTAATGTTCCTGTAAGTTGTTATAGTACATAACGACAGGGAGGACAAAAGGTTATGAAATCAGCACGTGGATGGCTGATGTTGACGCTCATGATTGGGCTGTTTGCAGGAATTTCTGCCGGTTGCGGACCCGCACCTCCGTGCGATACGAGCCTCGTGACCCTTGACGAGACCCGTCTGGACGCGGAGAGCTACGAGCAGGAAGCGGCCGAGACGGGCAAAAGGGTTGCGGACCTGGAGACGAGACTCGCCGCCAAGCGCGGAGATATCGAAGCTATCGAGGACAAGCCCGAAGAGCTCGAGAAAAAGGTATACGAACTGAAAAAAGGCAGCGGCAGGGAATAGGCGCTGAACGGAGATGGGAATAATGAACAAAAGATTTTTGATTGCGCTGGTGTTCATTCCTCTGATCATCGTACTGGCCGCGGGCTGCAGCAGGCACACGCCCAGGGATATCGACATCAGCGAGGGCGAGTACTACGAGGACGAGGAATACCAGAAACTTTCGGAGAAGCAGAGAGAGCAGTACTGCGCTGGTCTGGCGTCGGAGCTAGACACACTCGAGACACGCTCAGAGACGGGCCAGGCCCAGCTCGAGCAGAACAAGACAGATATCCAGACCCTTACAAAGGATCTGCGGGACTCTGAGAGGGAATACTCGAGACTGCGCAACACCGTCGACGAGCTGACGCTTCAGCTTCAGGAACTCGTTTCGCTTCCCAAGGAATACAAGCTCATATACGGCGAGTGTCTCTGGACAGTAGCCGGGTACGAGCAGATCTACGGCGACCCTCTCAAGTGGACGAGACTCTGGAGAGGGAACACCGGTATGATCGAGGATCCTGACTGGGTCCTGGCTGGATGGACACTCCAGGTTCCCAGGCACTGGCCCCGCAAGCACATGGTCCAGCAGGACGAGTGGCTTGCCAAAATCGCCGGTTACTGGGAAGTATATGACAACTATCGCCAGTGGCCCGTTCTTTTCGAGGCTAACCGGGACAGGATCGACGATCCTGACCTGATCTTCGCCGAGCAGGAACTGGTAGTTCCCAGGGAATTTCCTGCTTCGGATTAAGCGAGCCGGTAATACAGATCTACCATACAAGACTCTTGGTCCGCGCAGGCGGGTCAGGAGTTTTGTTTTAAAGAGGAACGGTCCGTGAAACAGAAATCGAGAAAGAGAGTGCTCTCCCTGTCAGGCGTTGATGCGCTGAAATTCCTCGGCGTCGGCGACAGGAACCTCGAACTTATCGAGGAGCACTTCGAGCAGGACATAGTCGTTCGCGGCGACGAGATCATCATCACCGGCGAGAGCAAGCGGATCGATGAACTGACCTCGGTCCTGCAGACCCTGATCAGCATAGCGGCCGGCGGCCGTGCCGTTACCGAGGGTGACGTGATGACCGTGCTTCGCGGAGGCGAGGAAAGTTCGAAGAAGATAGGTTCGCTCGACGATACGGTCGTCTACTACTCCACTTCCAGAAGGAAGAGCATCGTCCCGAGAAGCGTCCGGCAGAAGGAATATGTCACCGGTGTTCAAGGTCATGATATCGTGTTCGCGATCGGACCCGCCGGGACGGGCAAGACTTACCTCGCGGTCGCGATGGCCCTTGCCGCAATCAAGAGCGGGGAGATCGAGAAGATCTTCCTGTCGCGGCCCGTCGTCGAGGCCGGAGAGAACCTCGGATTCCTGCCCGGGGACCTTCAGGAGAAGATCGATCCTTATATCAGGCCCATATTCGACGCCCTGCATGATATGATCGGACGGGAAAAGACCCAGAGAATGATCGACACCGGTGTTCTCGAGATAGCGCCCCTGGCCTATATGCGTGGAAGAACGCTGAACGACGCTTTTGCCGTCCTTGATGAGGCGCAAAACAGTACGATAGGCCAGATGAAAATGTTCCTTACGAGACTCGGTGTAAACTCGAAGGCGATCGTGACAGGCGACGTTACCCAGATCGACCTGGCCGACCCGGCGAAATCGGGGCTCGTGGCAGTTTCCGATATCCTTGACGGGGTGGAGGGTATAAAATTCGTATGGTTCGGTGAGGAAGATGTGGTGAGGCACAGACTGGTGAAGAAGATCATAAAGGCCTTCAGCCGGATCAAGCCGGCAGTCGGCCCCGGGTCCGGCGGCAAAGGTGAACCGGAGGCTTCCGATGAATGACCAGCCGACAAACGGAGAAAACGGTAGTCCTATTGATGGATTGCGCAAGTGGTTCTCCGCTCTGCGTCCCGGTACGTGGAAGGACGACAACCGTCTGCTCCCCGCGATCTATATCGTGATCTTCGTCATCCTTTCGGTCCTCCTTTTCCCGCCTACCAAGAAGACCAGGGAAGTGGCATTCGCAGAGGGCCAGATCGCCGACGTCGACGTGATCGCTCCGCTCGATATCGCTGTTCCGCTGAGTGGACAGGAGGTCGAGATCAACAGGGCGAGAGCCGCTGTCAGCGTCCCGCCCGTATACAGGATGAGGGCAGAGGTGCTCGAACACCTGCCCGGTGACCTGACCGTCCTGATGGAGAGGATCAAGGAAGTCGCCCTGGCCGATACGATCCCTCCTGAAGAACGCGCGGAGATGATGAAGGAGATGGTCCCGGCGCTGGAGAGAGAGCCGGTTGAACTGCTCCTGATCAGGGATACCCGAAAGAAGATCCTCAATGACGGGCTCGCCGTCCAGAGACAACTCCTGGAACGCGGGATCATTAATGACGCTTCTCCGTTGAGACGGAGGGACTATCCGCACATCTCGCTGATCGACGGCGAATCGGAGAGTCTCAAGCCGGCGAACGGCCTGCTCGAACAGGGTCAGCTCGAAGCTGTGATACTGGGCAGGGCGGAACGTGTCTTCCCCGGCAGCGACGATGCGCAGCAGCTCTTTTACGCGATAGTCCGTTCGCATCTCGTTCCCAACATGATCTACGATTCCGATGAGACGATGCGGCGCAGGGATGCGGCGATGGCCGAGGTCAAGGATGTTTACGAGGTCTCCAAGAACCAGAGGATCATCGCGAAACATGACAAGGTGACGAAGAAACAGGTAGTAGAGCTCGAGGCTCTCGAGGAATACCTGACGCAGGAGGAACTCAAGACATCCCCGGCAAAGAGGATACTGCTCTTTATCGGCAAGATAGTTCGGATACTCCTTCTTATCGCGCTCTTTGTCGCGGCACTTTACCGGTTCGACCGTTCCCTCGTCAGGGAGATGGAGAAGGTAACCCTGACATTCATGATACTTCTGTTCTACCTGCTGATGACGGCGCTTGTGGTCAGGCTGCCCTTCCTCAGTACATACCTTATACCGGTCGCATTCGTGTCGCTTGTGGCGACGGCCTTCTTCGGTTCGATGACAGCGCTTATATTCACCCTGTTCGCGTCGCTCCTGCTGATAACTCACGCCGAACTTCCCGGAAGCCTGGTTTTCGTATCGATACTGGCCGGCTCGGCGGCGATATACAGTATCGCCCATCTTCGTGAAAGACGTAATTTCTACACGATATTCCTCTATGTCTCTCTCGCGTATATCACCGGGATCTCGAGTTTCGGGGTCTCCGGCGCGTTCGGCCTCAGCGAGTTCCTTCTCGGTTCCCTGTGGGGGATCGCCAACGCCTTCGCCTGTACAATACTTGTGATGTTCCTCATGCCTATCTTCGAGTCGCTGTTCAGCGTGACCACGAACTTCACCCTGATGGAACTGAGCGATCTCAACAGGCCTCTCCTCAAGAGACTTATTATCGAGGCGCCCGGGACATACCATCATTCACTGATGGTAGGCAACATGGTCGAGGCTGTGGCCGAGGACGTCAAGGCGAACGGACTGCTCGCAAGGGTGTCTGCTTACTATCACGACATCGGAAAACTCGCCAAGCCGGAGTACTTCTTCGAGAACAAGGGCGAGAACTTCAACAAGCATGAGAAGCTCGCTCCCACGATGTCGGCGCTGATACTCGCGTCGCACGTAAAGGAAGGGATCGACCTCGCGAAGAAGGAAAAGATGCCGAAGGTAGTGATGGACGGTATCCGCGAACATCACGGAACGACTGTCATGGCCTTTTTCTACAACAAGGCACTGGAGTACGACTCTCACGACAGTGTGAATGTCGACGATTTCAGATATCCGGGCCCCAGGCCCCAGTCGAAGGAGACCGCTTTGATCATGCTCGCCGATTCGTGTGAGGCGGCGGTCAGGTCGCTCAAGGAACCCACGGCGCCGAGGATAAGGGCGCTTGTGTCAAAGATCTTCGCGACGAGGATGGGTGACGGGGAACTGGATAACAGCGGATTGACCCTTAACGACATCGCGGTGATAAGAGAGAAGTTCATTCAATTCCTCACCGGTATCTTCCATCCGCGGGTTCAGTATCCCTCGCGTGATAATCCGGACGGGGAGGAGGAGCGCGGCGTTGAGGATAACGGCAGGCAGCAACAGTCCGTCGGTGACAGGAAAAAGAGAGTTTGACCGTGCGGCCGCATCGATGGAGACGCTCGGCTCGAGGGGCGCCGGCAGCCGTCAGGTCGATGTCACCCTCATAGGCGCACGGCGCATGGCCCTGCTCAACCGGGAATACAAGGGCAGGCGGGGCACCACGGAGATACTTACCTTCGTCTACGATGACGTTTTATCCCCCGGAGACGAGGATGCAGCTGGTGAGATTCTGATCTGCTGGAAGAAGCTCGCAGCGTCAGCCGCGAGGCTCGGCGTCTCGAAGAGAGCTTACCTGCTCAGGCTCGTAGCTCACGGACTCTCCCACATCGAGGGATTCTCTCACGGTGATGACGTAAAGGCTGAGTTGATGGAAAAGCGTGAGATCGAGATCCTCGAAGGAATGGTCCCGGTGAGGGATATGAAAAGGATGTTCGGCGGGCAGACAGAGAAATAATGCAGCCACTCATTTTATATACGATCACGTTTATGCTCCTGGCATTAGCCCAGTTCCTTACAGCTGGCGGGTTCACGGCCTTCACTAAGGTCTCCCGCATGAGCGAGGACAGGGTCTTTCCCAGGGGGGCCGGCTCCAACAACTGTCCGAGGATGATCCATCGCGGACGTCTTCATGCGGCGATAATACTGATCGCTGTACAGATAATTCTGATCATCACCCTTTCCCGCGTCCTGCCCGCCGAAGCGGGCGCAATACTCGAATGGTCAGCGGGAAAACATTACCTCGCGGTGGCGGCTGTGCCGGCAGCGGGCGTGATCCTGATGGTGATAGCCGCTCTGGCCGGTATCGGTCTTGCGGTAAGGCATCCGGCAGGGATGGCAAGACTCGTATCGTACCCGTTCTGTCCGGTCTATCTGCTGCTTCGGCCCTTTTCCAGCCTGCTTCTGAGGATCATATCTCTCGTCTTCCCCGATCTGCCCGGTGAGCTTGCCTCGCCGTTCATGCTTATCCATCATCCCGAGGAGCCTGGTGAGGGCTTTATCGAGGAGAACGGCAGCCGGCTCGTGCACAGTATCGTCGAGTTCGGGGAGAAGAAGGTGCGCGAGGTAATGGTGCCGAGGATAGATGTCTTCGCCATAGAGAGCGGGATGACGATGACAGAGGTACGCGAACTGCTCGCCGGCGCGGGACACTCGCGAGTGCCGGTCTACGACGGGAGTATCGACAGGATCGTCGGCATGCTTTACGTCAAGGATCTCGTTCCGGTAGCTGACGGTGAAGAGGACAGGGGGATCGAGCATCTGACGAGGGAACCTTATTTCGTTCCGGAAGGCAAGAAGATCGATGACCTTCTCAAGGAATTCCAGATCAAGAAGATGCATATGGCGATAGTCGTCGATGAATATGGAGGGACATCCGGCATAGTCACGCTCGAGGATATCCTCGAGGAGATCGTCGGTGAGATAAGGGACGAGTTCGATCACGAGGCGCCTCTTGTCAGGAAGGCCGGCGAAGGAAGGTATGTAGTAGAGGGCAGGACCTCCCTGGACGACCTCAGTGAGGTGCTCGGAAGGGAACTGGTCTCGGAGGACGTCGACACGCTCGGAGGATTCCTGTACAATATCTTGGGCAGGGTGCCGGAAGAGGGAGAGGAGTTCGATTACGAAGGGATGACCTTCCGGATCGAACGGCTCGAAGGACAGAGAATAGCTGAAGTCGTGCTGACCCTTGCGGGAGCGGACAGGGAAGGGAAGGAATAGAAAGATGTTTGTCTGGTTGAGGAGAAAATTCATAACGGGAGTGATTATCCTTCTTCCTACCATACTGACGGGCTGGATACTTTTCCGCCTGTTCCGATCGGTCGACAGCATTCTCAGGCCGGTCGTCACTAAATATCCTTTTCTTGATCTGCCTGGCCTGGGTTTCTTCGCAGTCATTCTGATCCTTCTGCTGGTAGGGATATTCGCGGGTAACTTCATCGGGCGGCGTATCATTCTCTGGGTAGAGAAGGGGATCAACCAGATCCCGCTGGTCAGCTGGATGTATAAAGCGTTCAAACAGATGAGCGAGGTATTCCTGCATGAGAGGAGGACCGCGTTTCGAAGGGCGATTGTCCTAGAATATCCACGCAGAGGGGTATATGCGGTAGGATTTGTTACATCGACCTGGAACTACAGCGATTCCGGCGGTGCTGACAGGGTCTTTTTAAATGTCTTTCTCCCCACGACCCCCATACCGACCTCGGGCCTCTTTCTCATGATACCCGAGGAGGATACTATCCCGATGGACTGTTCCGTCGACGAAGCCTTGAAGATGGTAATATCAGGCGGCGCCATCGTCACCACCATACCTGCCATACCTGCGCCGGACGGAGAAGGCCCCGAACACGAATAAATCCTTGACTGTAGACCATTTCCACTTCATTCTGTTCACCTGCTGATGGAGCCCGTTACACGGGATCAAGTGCTGAAGTAAGGATGAATATGGACGAGAATCTCGATCTCAAGGTCGATTTGATCAGGGAGATATTCGAATCGGGGAACCTGACCAGGTTCGCCGGAGCTCTCGAGGGTATGCGTGCGCCCGACGCGGCCGAAGTGCTGATGGCCCTGTCCGACGAGATCCATGTCCCTCTCTTCAAGTCGATGGGCCAGGATATGGCCAGCGAGGTCCTTACCCTCGTAGACGAGGGGATCGCCCGCGAGATACTCAAGCTCCTCACGATAGACGAGATCGTTCCTCTTATCGACCTGATGGCGAGCGATGACGCCACCGATATTATAAATCTCCTCAATTCCGATACCGCCGGAGCGGTGCTGCGCCGGATCAGCCGCGAGGATTACGAGGATGTCTCCGAGCTCCTCAAGTTCGACGAGGAGTCGGCGGGAGGACTGATGGCGAGGGAGCTCGTCACGGTCCGGGCGGGCAAATCGATATCCGATGTGATATCCACGATCCGCAGCGAGCTCGACAGTATCGAGCACATCCAGTACATATATGTCGTCGACAGCGAGGGAGTCCTTCTCGGTACTATCCCCGTGATCAACCTGCTTGTCACCGACCCCGCCAAGAAGGTCGAAGAGGTCATGGAGCGAGATGTCCTGACGGTGACCGCCGATACCGACCAGGAAGAGGTCGCGGCGATGTTCTCCAAGTACGATCTTTATTCGATGCCGGTCGTCGATGAGAACGGCAGGCTCGCCGGCCGCATCACTGTCGATGACATCATCGACGTCATAGAGGAAGAAGCGACCGAGGATATCACGATGATGGCCGGTACGGGAGAAGAGGAGTTCTACGAGAGGTCGCCGGTGAAACTTTCCAGGGCGAGGCTGCCCTGGCTCCTGACGGGACTTCTCGGCGGGATCGCGTCCGCCGTGATAATGAACAGCTTCAAGGAATCACTCGAATCGGTCCTGACGCTCGCTTTCTTTGTCCCCGTCATCATGGCGATGGGCGGGAACGTCGGAATCCAGTCATCGGCGATCGTAGTCAGGGAACTGGCCCTCGGCGGGCTGAGTGTCTCCCAGACGGGGGGGAAGCTGCTTCGCGAACTGAAGGTCTCGATAATCAACGGTCTCGTAATCGGCATTGTTCTGCTCATAGCGGTGACTATATGGCAGCAGGACTACAGGCTCGGCCTTCTGCTCGGGATCTGCATGTTCATCATCATACTCTGGGCTACGGTCATGGGCGCCTTCATCCCGCTGATGCTCAAGAAAGCCAATATCGATCCGGCGCTCGCAACCGGCCCTTTCATCACGACATTCAATGATATTCTCGGAATAGCCATTTATCTCGGCGTAGCCACTCTTTTCCTCGAATGGCTGGGGAAGGTCTGACGGACGGGATGGTGAGAGGTGAGCGGTATCCTCAAGGACAGGGCCGTCATTCTGAAAACATGGGAGTATGGTGAGACAAGCCTGATAGTCTCTGCTCTTACACGAGCAGGGGGGAAGGCTAATTTTCTCGCCAAGGGGGCGAAACGGACAAAAAGCCCGATGCATGGAAGGTTCCGGACGGGTAATGTCGGCGATATCGTATATTACGACAAGCCGGGAAGAGCGCTGAAGCTGATAAAGGAATTCTCCGCCGGCCCCCTGTTCGATTCGATGGAAGCCGGGTTTGAGTGTCTCTGTATATTCCAGGCCGGACTCGAACTCGCCGGCAGGGCTTCTGCGGGAGACGAACAGGAAGGCGCGGTGTTCGATCTGGTCGAGGCTTTCATCGCGAGCCTCACAGGGGGCGATGACCCGTGGGCGGCCTTCTTCGTTCTCGAGACGACGCTGCTCGCCGCTTCGGGGCTCATGCCGGAGATCGAACTGTGCGACCGTTGTAAAAAAGAACTTGCGGGATGCGGGTTTTCTGTAAATCCTACGAGTGGCGCCGTCGAGTGCGGCGGCTGCACGACGGGCGAGGGAACACTTTCGCCGGAGTCGTGCGCTTTGCTCGAGAGGATGACGTCGGCGGGATTCGCCGGTCTCAGTGAACTTAAGGTTAATGCCGAGGCCCGCAGGGAGATCGGCACACTTCTTCATCGGATGTTGATGCACCACATGGACGGATACAGGCTTCCCGGTTCACTCGGGATGCTGAAAGGAGCAGGTTGAGGATGACATTCCAGGAACTTGTGGCCACCCTCAACGAATTCTGGTCGGCTAAAGGCTGCCTCATCATTACGCCGTACAACTCCGAGGTCGGAGCGGGCACGATGAATCCAGGCACTTTCCTCAGGGTCCTCGGGCCCGAACCGTGGAAGGCCGCTTACATCGAGCCGAGCAAGAGGCCCAATGACGGCAGATTCGGAGAGAACCCGAACAGGGTGCAACAGTTCAACCAGTACCAGGTTATCCTCAAGCCGTCACCTGACAATGTACTTCCTCTATATATAGAGAGCATGAAAGCGATCGGTATAGATCCGGATATGCACGACATCCGGCTACTCGAGGACGACTGGGAGTCCCCGACCCTCGGGGCGTCGGGCCTTGGATGGGAGGTCTGGCTCGACGGGATGGAGATCACGCAGTTCACCTACTTCCAGCAGGCTGGGGGTCTGGAGCTCGAACCGATCTCCGCCGAGATCACCTATGGGCTCGAGAGGATCGCGATGTACATCCAGAAGGTCGATGACATCATGGAGATCGAATGGCACGACGGGGTGAAGTGGGGGGAACTGAACATGCAGGCCGAGCGGGAGTTCAGCGCGTTCCATTTCGAGCATGCCGACACCGAGATGTACTTCGGTATCTTCGAGAAATTCCAGGGCGAGGCGCGGAGGATGCTCGAAGCGGGACTGATCCTTCCCGCGTACGACTACGTTCTGAAATGTTCGCATATATTCAATATCCTCGACGCGAGGGGCGCGATTAGCGTCTCCGAGAGGACGAGCTACATAGGCAGGATAAGGGACCTTGCGCGGAGGACCGCCGAGGCCTACGTGGCCGAAAGAGAAAGACTCGGGTTCCCCATGCTTCGTGACAAGAAAAAAACCGGAGGAAAGGTTTCGCGATGAAGAACGACTTCCTGCTTGAGATCGGATGCGAGAACCTGCCCAGCGGATATATCGATGGTGCGCTGCGCCAGCTCGAGGAGAGATTCTCGAAAGAGATGAACTCACTCAAGATAGAATACGACTCCCTCTATGTTACCGGCACGCCCAACCGTCTGGTCGTTCATCTCAAGGGCCTGCCCGTGAAACAGGAAGGATCGGTCACGACCGTCACCGGGCCTCCCGTATCGGTCGCCGTGGCCGACGACGGTAGCTGGACGAAGGCCGCCGAGGGGTTTGCCAGGAAACAGGGCGTGAGTGCAGATGACCTCACCCGGCTCAAGACCGACAAGGGAGAATACCTTGCCGTCAAGGTCACTGAAAAGGGAAGGCCGGTCGATGTCGTCCTGAAGGAGCAGGTCCCCCTCTGGATATCAGCCCTCCGTTTCCCCAAGGTGATGAAATGGGACAGGACGGACCTGAGATTCGCCAGGCCGGTGCGATGGGTCATGGCGCTGCTTGGTGAAAAACCGCTGAAGTTCAAACTGGGCCGGCTGACATCCGCTCCGGCGACGAGGCTCTCTCCCTACTTCGAGGAGAGCGTGCCGGTCGAGGGGCAGGACCATTATTTCAGGCTGCTCAGCAAGGCGCGGATAATACTGGATCGCGGGAAGAGAGAAGAGAAGGTTCGCAAAGAGGCGAACAGTGCCGCCGTGGAAACGGGAGGGATCCTGGTCGATGACGCGGAACTCTACTCGATGGTCGCCAATCTTGTCGAGTCCCCGGTCGCGATGGCCGGCTCATTCGACAGGAAGTTCCTCGAACTGCCCCGCGAGGTGATAGTGACCGCGTTGAAGAGTCATCAGCGGTACTTCTCCGTACAGACGAAGTCGGGGAAGCTGAGGGCGAATTTCATAGCGTTCGCCGATGGAGCGAGGAAGAACAAGGCGGAGATACTCAAAGGATATGAGAGAGTACTGCAGGCGAGACTTGCAGACGCTGGGTTCTACTACAGGGAAGACACCTCGGTGCCCCTGGAGAAGATGTCCGAGCGTCTCGACGGCATCGTCTGGCTCGAGGGGCTCGGGACCCTTGCCGACAAGGCCGCCCGTACCGCCTCTCTTGCCGGCTGGATATGTGAAGCGTGGAAGCCCGGCGACGACGGACTTGCCGCGAGAGTCAAGCGCGCTGCCCGTCTCGCGAAGGCCGATCTGGCAAGCGAGATGGTAAAGGACGGCAAGGAGTTCACGAAGCTCCAGGGTTATATCGGCAGGGAATACGCGCTGGCGGCAGGCGAGGATGGCGAAGTCGCCGACGCTGTCTACGAACACTACCTTCCGAAGTTCTCGGGTGACTCGCTGCCCGCAACCGATACGGGAACGGTGCTTGCGCTCGCCGACAGGCTCGATACGATTTCGGGATGTTTCATCCAGGGGTTCGAGCCGACAGGGTCGCAGGATCCATATGCGCTGAGGCGCCAGGCGGTAGGAATACTCCGGATCTGTTCGGAGAAAGGGATACCGCTCGAGATCCCCGAAACGCTCGCTTTCAGTCTCGGACAGTTCGGGGAGGAGGCCATCGGCTCATCGGGCAGGCCGGCTGGCGACCTGATGGACGGCATGACCGATCTCTTCTCGCAGAGGCTCAACTCGATCCTTCGCTCCGAGGGAAACGATTATGACCTCGTCGCCGCGGTGCTCACAGCGCCATGGCAGTATTCATCCGCTGTCGAGGGAATGGCGGCAAGCCTCGCAAAGATGAGGAAAGCGGGAAGACTCCAGGATTTCGCTCTCGCCATGAAGCGTGTCGTCAACATCCTCCCGAAGGAATACAGGCGGCCCGCTACTAAAGATGAAGGTGACGCCGCACTCATCGAACTCTCGGACGGCGGCAGTGCGGGTGGATCTATCGACCAGGCCCTCTTTGCCGAGAAATCGGAGAAGAGTCTCTTCGCGGCAGCTTCGAAGGCAGCCGACGAGCTGCTGGCCCTCGGATCATCCGGGCTGGACGGAAGTATCGGGATCCTCCACGGGCTCGTACCCGAGGTGAACTCGTTTTTCGACGAAGTCCTTGTAAATTGTGAGGACGAGTCTGTCAAAAAGAACAGGATAGCCTTTCTACTGGCTCTCAGCAGGATTTCCGGGCGTTTCTGCAATTTTATGGAGATAGTCGCTGACCAGGGGTAGTAAGATTATTTTACATTCTGTCCTTTTTTGGCACGGTATCATCTCCGCTGAGAACCTGTAATCCTCATAATTGCCTTATTCTAGGTGTATTTGCCGATTGACAAACAGCCCCTTCCTGTGATAAAATCCTCAGGATCTCAGAGTAGACGCTTGGTCGTGCCCTTAAGGGCGAACCTTCGTGGTGCGCATGGTTTCCACTACGCCGACCGCCGTTGGAGAGCCAGACTTACTCGACATAATTTTGGAGCTCAACGGGAGATATTCCATGCACGGGCCAGCCGGATCACGCAAAGGAGACTTCGAGACGATCCAGTCAGAAGGTTCCAACAGCATCACTACTGAGATAATGATAGTTACTGGTTTATTCTCTTAACGCTGGGGGGAATAAATAATGAGGAAAGCCTTAGTAGTATTACTGGGCGTTTGCCTCCTTGCCCTGTTTGTCGGTTCCGTGTCGGCGCGTGAGATCGACAGAAGCGGCATTCGTGCCATGAAGGACGTCTCCGAGAACCCTGCTCTCATCGATGCGGGTCTCCAGACTCTCATGGCCTCTGCTGCTGCTGACACATACTGCATCGTATGGTACGACTTCGAGCAGATGGTATGGCAGGGTTGGACGAGCACTGATAACACGGCTCAGGTAGATATGTTTTTCCACGTTGACGATTTCGCCGGTCTCGGCGGCGGTGACTTCGGTCGCCTCGTGCCGATCGAAGGAACAAAGTCACTGTGGTGCGGTACCCCTCCGGGAACCGACTTCTACATGTGTTCGTGGTACAACGCTCCTGGTTATGGTAATGGTTGGAATCAGATCACTTATTCGGATCCCTTCTCCTTTGTCGGGCTCCTGACCTGGTCCTTTACCATTGTTGTCGATTCAGAGCCTGACTGGGATCAGACCCTGATCGAGTACGACGCTGGTGACGACAACTGGGTGGAGATCACTCGTTACGACGGAGTAGACACTCTGTACGTAGCCGAGCAGCTTCTCCTTGCCCAGGCTGCCACCAAGCTTCGTTATCACTTCATCGCCGATGGCGCCTGGTCGGATCAGGATGGTCTCTACGACACCGATGGTGCTTGCATCATCGATGAGATCGAGATCACAGATTCCGGCGGCGTAATTGACTATGAGGACTTCGAGAGTTATGCCGATGGTGCCCAGGGTATCCTCGGAATCTGGCATACGGCAATAGAAGACGCCTTTGGCGACTATGCTGGTCTCGCGAACAACCTCGTTGATAAAGATCCCTGCTCCGATAACTTCGGTACGCAGGTCATGTTCTTCAACGGTTCTTCGTATCCCAGTGCCGATTATCCCGGACTCTTCGATACTCCGTTCTGCACGGGTCCCGGCGGAATCTCCGCTCCGTGTCAGGATCAGGCAATTACATCGCCTGTCATCGACATGTCGATGTACTCAATGGCTTGTGATGAGACCCAGGACACCGCGATACCTGCTGGCGACGCTTCGCAGCTTGGTGGCGCAGTCCTGAGATTCACCGCATACCGCGATATTCCGCTGTCGAACCTCGTGTTCTACACCTGGTCAGTCCGTAACATCGATGAAACGGGTTGCCCGGGACAGTGGATGGACCGTAACTTTGTCTACTACGGTGGTGACAAGGATTACATCTTCGGCGGCTTCGATGTCTCCGACCTCGTTGGTCCGGACCCGATGCAGATCACCGTTGGTGTATCCGATATGTGTGACGCCTGGTACGGTGTCTATGGTGACTGCGCGGCTCATACGCCTTCACCTTGGATTGACAATGTACGGATGTACCGCTACAAGACAATCGGTCCGTCCTGGAGCGTTCGTAACCTGGATCTCTTTCAGGATACGTTCCCCCAGGAAGTTCTTGCTAGCAGCGACCCGATGGAAGAGTTCTGCCGCGTCGATATGTCGAACGACATCGCCCCTGGCGAAGAGTTCACACGCATCGATCCGGGCGACTCAGCTGTCGTACAGGTTGCGGCTCCTCTCGCTGGCGGCCTCGATACCCTGGCCACCGGTGAAGCAAGAGTCTACTGCCTCGTTAACACCACATTCCTCGGTCTCGACGGAAAGCCGGACCTCTTCGGCCCGACGCTTGCGGGAACCTACGGAACGTACGTAATTGACGACGGCAACTGGACGACCTTCCTTATGGAGCCTGCCGCTACTTCGGCCGGCAACATTGCACCCGACAAGTACTGCATCGATCTCAATGACTCGCTGTTCACACGCGGTTATATGATCGAGTATTACTTTACGGCATACGAGTTCGGCGGCGCCTCCTCGAACTTCCCCGCATCTGCGCAGGAAGCCGACGGCAATCGCTATGAGCTCACCTGTCTGCCGACCCTGAGGGTCGTTCCGGGCGTACTGTACTGCGACGATTTCCACAACCGTGGAACGTTCGTTGGAACACCTGAGCAGTACTTCTGGCCTGCGTTCGAGGCTGTCGTTTCAGCCCCGATCGATATGCCGGACAGGTACGACACCAACGGACCGTCCTCCGGTGTCAGCAACGGCATTGGCGCCTACACTTCGGTGACGGACGCCTCGTCGATATTCTGTACCGCCTACGAGAAGGTCATCCACGACTCCGGCGATCTCAACTCGGTAACGATTACCGAGGGTACCGAGAACTCCGACAAGTCGAACGATGCCCAGCTGCTCGTAGACTGGATGAACGTTTCCGAGCACAAGGTCGGACTCCTTGTAATGGGCGACCAGGTCGCCTACGACCTTTCACTGTCAGCTGCTGCCGTCTCTCTTGAGCTCGTCAGCACGATCTGCGGTGTCACGCTCGACAACAGCAGTTACTACGACATGACCGGTGGCCGCGAAGCCGGCGGCGTTGTAACTCCTCTCATCACTGGTACAACAGGCGGCCCGTACGCTGGACTTTCGTACTATGCCTACGGGGGCTGCCCGGTCGTCAACAACTTCGACGTTCTCGAGATCACAGGCCCTGGCCAGTACGCGCTTGAGTATCCTATATACAACAGCCTGTCGTACTATGCTGGTATCTACACAGACCAGCTGAACAACGCCAGCCAGCCTCTCAGGACCGTCTGGGTCGGACACAGCTTCCAGATCATCCGTAATGCCTCGAACACCGTCGCTGCCAGGAACGAGTTCCTGCAGATGACGTATAATCTCTTCGAGAATCCTGTCGGTGTGGATATAACCGACAGCGAGCCGACTCCGATGGCATACGGCCTCGCGCAGAACTTCCCCAACCCGTTCAACCCGTCGACGCGGATCCAGTTTGCGATGCCCACCAAGGGTCACGTAAGCCTGAAGATCTACAACGTGGCTGGACAGTTGGTCAAGACTCTGCAGAATGGTGTCATGGATGCTGGTTCTCATGAGCTCACCTGGGATGGATCGAACAACCTGGGTAGCAACGTTGCTTCTGGCGTTTACTTCTACAAAATAAACGCTGGCGACAACTACGAGAACATGAAGAAGATGGTTCTTCTCAGGTAGTACCGGGCAACCGGGAATCCTATGAGGATTCGCTTCGGAGGCCGGGGTTTCGACTCCGGCCTCCTTTTTTTGCGTCCGTTCCTCCCTCTTTCAGGGGTGATTTCCCGGGACCGTGAGATTCCTGCCTGAAATGGCCTTTCAGATGCGCTGAACCGCCCGAAATATATTGACATGCGGAATTCCAGATACATATATTACATGTAGGTTTGGAGAGAAATATATCCTTATGAAATAGTCCCAAAGAAGGGTGGAAATGAAGCGTTTCAACTCAAGGAATATTATAGGATTAATAATGCTTTCGGCCCTGGTCCTTCTTGTCATGTTTCCGGCATGCAGGCAGGAACAGGATCCGCTGGACAGGAACAGGGCGCCGGAGACAGTTCTTACAGTAGCCCCTCCTGAGACCACAAACGCGGAATACAGGGTCCATATGTACTGGTACGGTGAGGACAAGGACGGGATAGTCACCCGGTTCATGTGGTACCGTTCCGATACCCTCAGGACCCTCAGGCCGGACCTCGAGCCAGAACTCGATCTGCTCGACTGGAATCCCGAAGCGAGGAAAGACGATTACGAAACAGGTACGTTCACAACGACGAGCGATACGGTTCTCGTATTCACCGGATTCGGTATCACGACTGGCGCCATGTTGAACAGGCAGGCATTTCACATCGTTGCGGTGGATGACGGCGGGAGAATGGACAAGACGCCGGCCAGGGTGCAGTTCTTCGCGAGGGTCAATTGTATTCCGGAAGTCAAGTTCTGGTTCGCGAGTGAGACTGTCGGCAGCAAACCGTATGTCCCCGGTGATTTTGATACTATCAGTATGTTCGAGCCGTTCTGTATACGGTTTATCGGCGAGACCTGCAACAATCTGATCAACGGATACCAGTGGATCTACGGAGGAAGCGTATACCCTGATTATAACAATGATGGAGTACCCGACTGGTACATACCCACATATGAACCCCCGGAGACCGTGCAGGTATGCATCGAGAACCAGGGAGCGACGCGTGTCTCTGAGGGTGATTTCTACTTCAGAGTAACAGCGAGAGACGAGGCGGGAGCAAGATCAAAGGCTGATATCGTCACTGGCGAGGGTGTCTTCCAGGTCGTGGTCAACCATGATCCGGACACAGATATCCTGTTCGCGGAGAATTTCTATACCGATCAGGCAGGAGTGCAGCATGAGGTGCTGATCGACTTTGACGACGCCGATCCTGATACGATGCCTTACAACTCCAGGCTGAGGATGCATTATCTCGGCTGGGATGACCCCAAAGACAGCCTTGAATATACCGATCCGCCGATACCTATGAGGTTTCAGTTCAAGTTCGAGCGCTGGGGATTCGGCCTGAGCGGTGGTGTGTCGAGCCACAAACCTGCCTGGATGCCTGAGCAGAGGGCGGAGGACACAAACTGCAATTCCAATGAGGATTCGACGACGATGATGATCGGGACCTACGATTATCTCTTCCTGTCCAAGGCATTCGACGAGCAGTACCGCTATGACCATACGCCCGACACGGTCCAGTTCGTCGGCAGTTTCCCGCCGGGAATAGACAAGATCTCCATGGCGTTTGATTCGATTCCGTATACTCCGGGGCTCGAGCTGGCCGACATCAAGGGCGATACTGTCTATATTGCGTTCGGACAACCGCTGGCCCCCAGGCCGGAAGAGGACTATGTCTCGCCGTATCTTGCCCAGTACGACGCTGTAAACCAAGTATTCAACATGTTCTTTAAACTCTACATAGACGGGGCCGGACATGATGATTACAGGGATCCTCCCGAATCGGGAATCAAGGGCTGGTGGTTCTCGATCGATGCGGAAGAGGAGTATTACTACCGCGGTGAGGAAGAGTGGCTATACGACTTTGACCCTGACACGATACTTCAGAGTATCAGTTTCAGGCTTGTAGTTCCGCAAGATCAGGATTTTACCGCTTACCCTCGCCCCGATTCGATGTTCGTGAACAATCAGCCCCTGTGGATGGGGGATCAGGATCTGACGGTCGTCGGGTCGGATCTTCATTCCTCGGAGCTCTTCAACGAGGCCATCAGAGGAATCAGCCCGAAATATGTCGATCTTGATCCCTGCAATGAACTCCTCACTCCAGGCAGATGGATCAATCAGGACCGTGGCGTCGCCAACTATGCCAGGACGGATACGTACAACGGCTGGTTCTATATGAAGCTGGTGTACTAGGGATAATACATGACTACCGAGCCCGTGGGTACGAGTTCCGGGTCTCAGGAGGTTGAAGGTCTAATGCGAAAAATACTGCTCTCTGCCTTGATTATCTCGTTCCTGGCCGCGATAGCGATGCTGGCTGGATGCGGCAATGAGGTCTATACCGGCGAACCGGACGAGAACGATAAGCCAGAGATCTGGCTTTCCAGTGGTCCGGTCGAGGGAGATACGACCGGTTACCAGGTGCATTTCTACTGGAGCGGCTGGGATCCTGACGGTGAGATAGAGTATTTTGAGTTCGTAGTATCGGAAGGGGACCCGATAGGGTTCAATCCGGCCGATACAGCGGGACTCGATAAATGGACCGTTACTTCGGTACATGACAGCGTGTTCCGTGTTCCCGCGGATGATAATCCAAGGCCCTGGGAACCGAATCCGCTTTATACAAAGTATGACAAGACGCACACGTTCTTTATAAGAGCGGTCGATATGGAGGGCAAAAGGTCGGATCCGGCTCACAGGTCGTTTACCGCATGGACCCTTGCTCCGACTATACAGATCGACAGACCGGTAGGTACGACTCGTACATACAGCACCGTTATAACGTTCGGATGGACAGGCAATGACCCGATCGACAGCCCGAACAATTCGCAGGATCCTGATTCGATCCGCTACCTCTGGTCACAGATCGTGAACAGAGAGGGAATTTACGACGCTACCTTCAATATCATCGACGATCTTAACCGGGATCCCGAGTATTACGAGCCTTTATGGGGCCCCTGGGTCTTTTACCGCGCCGAGGGAGATTCAGGCAAGCAGACGATACTGGGCGACGATGAGATCCTCGAGATAAGCAGGAGCCACATATTCGCTCTCCAGGCCAAGGACGACGCGGGCGCTGTGACAGCCGTGTTCCAGAAGGACAGGAACGTAAGGCAGTTCCTCGTTTCGGACAAATCCGGCCCTCTGCTGCAGGTTACAGAAACATATCTTGGCAGTAACAGGTTCCTCGGACCCGACATGAATTATGTGCAGAGCGATCTGCCTCCCGGTGTGCCTCTGAACTTCAGATGGGACGCTAACGCTGATGATTACGGCGGCGAGATCCAGAGCTACCGGTACGGCTGGGATATTCAGCAGCTCGATGATCCTGCCCAGTGGGCCGTTGCCGCGAGCCCGTTTATAAAGACCGCGGCGACGCAGACCTATTATTCCGGGGTCCACAGGTTCCTCGTGGAGGTCGTCGACAACGGACAGAAGATCACCTATGGAAAGGTAGAGGTCACGATCATTCCCTTCTCGATGGAGAGGAATCTGCTCTGGGTAGATGATTATCCTCTTGGCGGGTATATTCCGTCGATGACAGATCCATCAGAGGCTGTGCACGATACCTTCTGGGTCAATATCTGCCAGAGAACTCCCGATTTCAGGCCCGACAGGGATGTTTACGATGTATCGTCCCAGAACTCGAGACCGCCTGAGATGGAGCAGATCGGGCATTACGCAAATATCATCTGGACATACAGCTCATCGATCAGTACGGCGTGGAGGCAGATCATTCCGTTCGTTCCTGAGTCGATGATCGGTACGGGAACACAGCTTACAATCAATTACCTGTCACTCTTCCTCGCGAAGGGTGGACATCTGCTCTCATCTGGAAGGGCCGACAGGCCCGGCGGCGGAGTCGTCGATGCGTTCCCTCAGCCGCCTCTGCTTCCAGCGTCATTCAAGTATGACATGGCGGGCTTGGTATCGGAGGATACTAGCGGTGTCAACTCGATGCCGTACAAGGATTACTGCATCAGCGTCGTCGACAAGGTTTCGGGAGTCTTCCACAGCGGCGAGGATATGGCGCCGAATGTCAACAGGAACCTTGACAGGGACGGGGCGAGATATATGGTCAAGGATACTGAAGATACCGGTGAGGACGGCATCTCGGATTATCCCGGCTTCCCTGATACCCTGCTTCTGGATGATCATGTGATCTGCCAGAACTGTTTCTTCAATCCCCAGATCCGTGGGTTCACATATGTAGAGATCTATGATCCGCAGTACTGGATGGACTTCAGGCTCATCCCTTCTTCCTTGTCATGTTATCACGCTATGTACAGGATGAGAGCGCGTTCGACGATCTCTCCGGTCGACGAGCAGGCGACCGGCGTGATCATAACCAAGTACCGTATCAGCTTCGAGGAAGATATCGCGAACGGCAAGCCGGTAACGATCCTTCCGGCTGACAGTTTCCACTTCGGTTTTCCGCTGTGGTTCTTCGAGCGCGATAAGGTCGATCAGTTGATGAATGAGATATTTGCCGAGTGGCAGATTCTGGATGAATAGAATAGAAGGAGGAGTAGTGATTTCCATTCGTTGGGTCAAAATTCTCTTGTTATTTGCCGTTCTGGCTGTCGGTCTCTTTGGTTCAGCCAGGGCACAGAGCGAAATAGATACGATGGTACTTGTACCCCAGGCGCCCGATTCGTTCTATGTTGAGAGGCGCGGTTCGGATATCGTCATCGGCTGGTATCCTCCTCCTGACAGCACGGGAAAAGTCATCGGCTCGAGGGACTTTACTAACTGGTACGGCCAGCATACTTCAGGAGATGGAGTCGATATATCCTTCGCCGGCTTCTATTCTAATGGCTGGGTCGACAGGCAGGTGCTCGTTGAAAAATTTGACAGGCTGACCTATGAGGTCGGAGTCACACCGAGTATTCCTCTGAGGATATCCACCGTGGATATGTTTGACAGGACCTACGAGAAGATCATCAACATCGGCGTGGATAATGGCCCCGATTTTGAAGATTACACTCCGGGAGACCCTATCGAGATGACTCTCGAGCAGATCGGACTTCCGCCCGGTACGGAGCCCGATGTGCTCGAGCTGGGATTCAATATTCATTTCAGTGCCGGCCTGATCGATACGAGCCAGTACGGACAGGCAGCGGAGTTCCGTCTTGACGTTCAGGATTTCACGGGATTCCACGTATGGCGTGGACTGACGCCTTACCCGAGCGACATGCAGGCAATAGTCGAGCTCGATAAAGAGGATTACTTCAAGGTGTCGGATATCGAAGGTCTCGAGGATGTGCCCGAGAAATGGAAGTGGCTCTGGGAGTACTTCAATGACAATATTACGGGCGCCTGGCCGAAGCTGGACGGACAGGGCCGCTGGTACTACGAGTGGATAGACAAAAACGCATTTGCGGGATTCACCTATTACTATAATGTGACGACCTATGACAGGGGATATTTCAAGGGATTCAACACCCACAACAAGCAGGATAACTTCATCTGTGATGAGGACATTGAGAATCCCGAGACCCCGGGATTCCCGGTCGACTGTGATTCGATGAGTATCGCGTTCGAGATGTCTGTCGATACTGGAACGGATATGAACAGTATATACGCTGTGCCGAATCCTTACCGAACAGGGACTTCGGAACAGACGACGTCTTACTATCACAACTATCCGGACAATTCGATCAAGTTTTTCAATATGCCCAACGAGTCGCAGATCAAGATATATACGGTATCGGGTGATCTCGTATGGGAGGGCTCGCACTACAGCGAGGACGGCTCGGACGGTATTCTGAGCTGGGACGTGACGAACAGGGGCGGAGTGGATGTCGGATCTGGAGTCTACGTATTCCGGGTGGAAGCTCCGAACGGTGACGATGTCTATGGCAGGATCGTGGTAATCCGCTGATCCGGGCCATTTCGGAAGGTATGATGACCGCTCCGTTTACGGGGCGGTCATTTTTTTCGTTTTTCGTGATTGCAGGAAGACAGGCCGGGGGGTTGACATCCCGTGTTCTTTCATTCAGAATCCGGTCCGGAACGATACGGTTTAAACGCTGGGCCTACAGGTGGTGACCATGTTAAGGACGAACAAGCAGTATCTTGTTGAGAAAGCAGTTGCCGGGAAGATCTCCAGCCCGAGGATCCCCCTGAAGAATCCATGGCTCATCGATCCCGGCGGAATACCGCATGTGATGCCCGGTACGGGAGGGATCACGTACAACGTATCTGTTGGTGACTCGGCGCTTGATTTTGTGGGGGACCATATAGAGCCCGGGGTCAGTGTGACCCTGAAGAGTTCCGAGGCGGAGAGAAGTGTTCTGGGCGGCCTCAGTATCCTGACCTGCATCGGGAACGAAGCGATGGTCATGTCCGGCCCGGCTGCCGGCAAGAAGGGGATAGTCACCGGAAAGCACGGCGGTGTTGAACATGTGATCATCGATTTCGCCCGAACAATACTCGACAAGCTCGCGATCGGAGATACTATACAGATCAGGTCACAGGGCCAGGGACTTGAACTGAAGGACTATCCCGATGTGCACGTCATGAATATCGATCCGGGTCTTCTCGGAAAGCTCGGAATAACCAACCGGAACAAACAGATGATCATTCCTGTCACGCACGTCATACCGGCCTCGATAATGGGTTCGGGTCTCGGCTCAAGACACAGTTACAGCGGTGATTATGATATTCAGCTGGGGGAGAAGGAAACGATAAGAAAATTCGGGCTGCAGAACCTGCGGATAGGTGATGTGGTAGCGATAAACGATGCGGACTGCAGGTACGGCAGGACTATCAGGTCCGGCGCGACGAGCATAGGCGTTATCGTGCATGGAGCCTGTATAACGAGCGGGCACGGTCCCGGAGTGACCGTTCTTATGACTACCGTGGAAAAGCTTATTGTACCCAAGTTAGAGGAGGGCGCGAATATTTCGATATACCTGGGAATCGGCCGGGAGAAGAAGAACAAGCGTCCTCGAAGCAGGAAAAGACACTGACACAGGAGGTGCCGTTCGATGCCGCAGTGGAAGGAAATACTGCCGGAACTGGACTGGATCGCGGACAGCGATCTGAGGGATCTTGTCGAGAAAGTATGGGAAGATGCCTTTCAGCTGGGTGGATGGGAGGATGGCGATCTCGATTCGATCCCGTTTACCCTTCTTGTCCCGGACACGGACATCAACCTTTTCGACCATACGAGGATAGTCACGCATCTGGCCAGGCAGATCGCCGGGCCGCTGAAGGAGATGCAGGGCCTGGACATCAATGACGACTATCTCATCGCGGGTGCCCTTCTGCACGATGTGGGCAAACTGCTCGAATACGAGAAAAAAGATGGCAAGGTCGTCGTTGCCAGGAGCGGCAGGCTTCTGCGCCACCCGCTGTCCGGCATGGGCCTGACTGTCAAGTGGGGCCTCCCCGAGGATATCAGCCACTCGATAGCGGTCCATTCGCGGGAGGGTGAGAGGTCGCCCCGCAGCGTGGAGGCTACCGTCATCCATCACGCTGACTTCATAATGTTCCATACGTTCAAGAGCAAGAGGGAATTCCCCGACATCTGACAGGGGAGCGATGCGCATTTACAACAGGCTCACAGCGGGCTCGATCATCTTTGCAGCCGCGTTGACGGCTTTATCACCGGGCATCGATCCGGGAAACGCCGCCGGCCGTGCGGAGTACGGTAAGGGACTCGAACGGGTCCTGCAGACAATCAATCAGGATGAGACAGTTCCCGTGTGGATCTTCTTTGCCGCAGCCTCTGACAAGGCCGCGGCTTTTTCACACCGGGCCTCTGGCAGGATTCTGAAACGAGGCATGACCGGAGGCGCCCTCCGCCCGCCGGGGCGTGCTTCGGTCGAATCGGTCATTCCGTTTGTCGAGCGCATCAGGCACAGTTCCTCGTATTTCAACGCCGTCAGCGCTGATGTAAAGGCTGAGATGATCCCTGAGATCCTTGCGCTGGATGGAGTGGTGAAGGTCGATATTGTAAGGACCTACAGGCGCGGAAGGGATCCGGAACCCACCACTTATGATGATCTAGCCCCGCGAGCTCCTGCGAGCCCCCAGATCGGGATCTACGGAGACAGTTTCAACCAGCTCTATATGATAGAAGCGGTCGATCTTCTCGAGATGGGATACAACGGTTCGGGCGATTCAGGCTCGGCAGGCCAGGTCATGATCGGGATACTCGACAGCGGTTTTCTTCTCGACCACTACGCCTTTGATCGCCTCGATGTCCATGCGCAGTGGGATTTCGTCAATGATGATCCCGTAGCGGAGAATGAACCTGGGGACAACCCCGAGCAGGACAGGCACGGCACCCTCGTGCTCGGAACGATCGCCGGATACGGGGAGGGCGAGCTGATAGGGCCTGCCTGGGGGGCGGTCTACCTTCTCGCGAAGACCGAGATCATCGGTGAGGAGATAGAGGTAGAGGAGGATAACTGGATCGCCGGACTGGAGTGGTGCGACAGTATCGGGGCGGATATAGTGACGAGTTCGCTCGGGTACGTGCTCTGGTACGAAGAGGATGATCTCGACGGGGAGATAGCACTCTGTACAATCGCCGCGAACAGGGCCGCTTCCAGAGGCATCATCGTCTGCAATGCCATAGGTAATTACGGCTGGAACGGACCGACATCACTGATAGCTCCTTCCGATGCCGACAGTGTGATCGCCGTCGGCGGCGTATACGCCGATGGAAGCCTCTGGGGATCGAGTTCAAGGGGACCTACAGCGGACGGCAGGATCAAGCCTGACGTGATGGCCCAGGGGGCAGCTGTATTGAGCGTTGCCTGGCCCTTCGATTACGGTTACGGTAATTACAGCGGCACATCTTTCGCGACTCCGCTTGTCGCTGGACTGTGCGCACAGATACTCGAGATACACCCCGACTGGACCCCGATACAGATGAGAGACTCCCTCCGGGTCCACGCCTCCAACAGTGAGTCACCGGACAACAGCATGGGGTGGGGGATCGCTGCGGGTCTCGCGACGGCAGGTATTCTCCCCGACGGCGCACCCGGCGTTACTTTTTCCAACGGGTACCCGAATCCTTTCGACGACTACATATCATTCGACCTCTATTCGAGCAGATGGACCTTTGTAACCGCCCGGATCTACGACCACACGGGCCGGCTGGTCAGGACGCTTCTCGAAGAGGAATCACTCCTCTTCAGAGCGACTGTCGTCTGGGATGGAACAAACAACTCCGGACGACAGGTTGCCAGCGGGGTCTACTTTGCCGAGTTTGTCTCACCTCAAGTCAGGTCGGTCCTGAAGATCGTAAGGATGAGGTAAATCAACCTCCTTTTTAATCTTGATAATCCGCGTTCTTTCGGATAAATTCCGAGAGTGTGGAATGGAATGATTGTTAAATCGTAATGTGTTGATAATGCTATAGATATGAATACCCCATGATAAAAGCGACAGGAGGTCCTCATGGCTGACAAGCATGTATATTACTTCGGAGGCGAGGAAGCCGAAGGCAATGCCGGAATGCGCAACCTTCTCGGCGGCAAGGGAGCCAACTTGGCGGAGATGGCCAGCACGGGCATTCCAGTCCCTGCAGGATTCACGATCTCTACCGAGGTCTGTGTATCGTTCTACAAAAACGGCGGAAAGTATCCTGACGGGCTCGAAGCAAATGTAGTGTCAGCGATCGAAAAAGTTGAGAAGACGATGGGCGCTAAATTCGGCGACGCGTCAGATCCTCTGCTTCTGTCCGTACGTTCGGGTGCCAGGGTGAGCATGCCGGGTATGATGGATACGGTCCTGAACCTCGGGCTCAATCTTGAAACGGTCGAAGGGCTGTCTAAGAAGAGCGGCGATGAGCGGTTTGCCTGGGACTGTTTCAGGCGCTTCGTCCAGATGTACGGCGATGTCGTCCTTGAGATGACGCCGAGCGGCAAGGACGCAAGGGACCCGTTCGAAGAGATCCTGCACGCGAAAAAGGAAGAGGTCGGTGCCGACCAGGACATGGATCTCAGCGTGGACGACCTCAAGGATCTCGTCGTGCGTTACAAGGCTATGATACTCGAGCAGGCCGGAGTGGAGTTCCCCGAAGATCCCCGCGAGCAGTTGTGGAACGCGATCGGAGCGGTCTTCAACTCCTGGAACAATGACAGGGCAAATACTTACAGGCGGATCAACGGTATTCCCGATGACTGGGGCACGGCTGTTAATGTCCAGTCGATGGTATACGGCAACCTCGGAGACGATTCGGGGACCGGTGTGGCATTTACAAGGAATCCGGCGACCGGCGAGAACCTCTTCTACGGCGAGTACCTGATGAAGGCCCAGGGAGAGGATGTAGTCGCGGGTATCAGGACGCCTCATCCGATAAACATCACCCAGAAGGGCGATGTCGAGGTCGAATCTCTCGAGGAAGAGATGCCAGAGATCTACGCCGAACTCGACGCGATACGTCTGAAACTCGAGGACCATTACCGGGATATGCAGGATCTCGAGTTCACGATACAGAACGGACAACTGTGGATCCTCCAGACCAGGGCAGGCAAGAGGACAGGCTTCGCGGCTATCAAGATCGCGATCGACATGGTCCGCGAGAAGCTCATTACGAAGGAAGAGGCGATCCGAAGGATCGATCCCGAGCAGCTCAACCAGCTTCTCAGGCCGGTATTCGATCCAGGCCAGAAAAAGAAGGCGACAGAAGAGGGCCGTCTCATGGCAAAGGGGATCAACGCGGGGCCGGGAGCCGCTACGGGCAAGGTAGTGTTCAATGCCGAGGATGCCGAACAGTGGGCCGCTGACGGAGAAGAAGTGATCCTCGTGAGGATCGAGACCAGCCCTGAGGATATCCGCGGTATGAATGCCGCATCGGGTATCCTTACCTCCGCCGGTGGATCTACATCCCATGCCGCGCTTGTCGCGAGGCAGATGGGCAAGGTCTGCGTCGTCGGCGCCAGGGAGATAGTGATAGATTACAGGTCGAGAACCCTCGAATCGGGCGGCACAAAGCTCTCTGAAGGCGATTACATCTCGATCGACGGATCTACCGGTGAAGTGATGGCCGGCATGATCAAGACGAAGCCGTCCGAAGTGGTCCAGGTCCTTATAGACAAGACTATGGACGCGAAGGATTCGGAGGTCTACCGGGACTATGAGGAACTGACAGGCTGGGCAGACAGCCTCAGGACTATGAAGGTCAGGGCCAACGCCGATCGTCCCGATCAGGCTGCCGCTGCCGTCGCCTTCGGTGGTGAGGGGATAGGCCTCTGCCGTACAGAGCACATGTTCTTCGAAGGCAAGAGGATCGACTGGGTGAGACGCATGATCCTTGCCGCGGACGAGGCGGGAAGAAAAGAGGCCCTCGCGAAGCTGCTCCCGATGCAGCAGGAGGACTTCCACGGGATATTCGAGGCCATGGGAGAGAGGCCGGTTACCGTACGTACTCTTGATCCGCCGCTTCACGAGTTCCTTCCCCACGAGAAGGAAGATATCGATGAGCTGGCCGGCAAGATGGGTGTGGACCCGGGTGTGCTCTCCGACAAGGTCACGTCCCTCAAGGAGGCAAACCCGATGCTCGGCCACAGGGGCTGCAGGCTCGGGATCGTATACCCTGAGATAACAGAGATGCAGGTAAGGGCGATATTCGAGGCGGCCTGTGACCTGGCGTCAAAAGGAAAGAAAGTATCACCGGAGATAATGATACCTCTCGTGGGAAGCGCTAAAGAGTTCGAGCTCCAGGAGGAGGTCGTAAGGCGCGTGGCGGCAGAGGTATTCAAGGATCGCGGTGTCGAGGTAGATTATCTCGTCGGTACGATGATCGAGATCCCGAGGGCGGCACTGACAGCCGATGCCATAGCGGTGAAAGCGGAGTTCTTCTCGTTCGGGACAAACGACCTGACCCAGACTACCCTGGGTATCAGCAGGGACGATGCCGGCAAGTTTATCAGCGACTATATCGAAAAGGGTGTCTGGCCCGCCGATCCGTTCCAGAAACTCGATCAGGAGGGAGTAGGCACCCTGATCAAAATAGGCGTGGAACTGGGCAGGGGAGCCAGGAAGGACCTCAAGGTAGGGATCTGCGGCGAGCACGGCGGTGAACCATCATCGATAGGATTCTGTCAGAGGACAGGGTTCGATTATGTCAGCTGCTCCCCCTACAGGATCCCGGTTGCGATACTTGCCGCTGCTCAGGCGGCCCTGGAGGGAGCCGGGGAAGGGAGCTGACCTATCCGGAGTGGTGACAGGGAAAAGGGGACCCCTGACTGCAGCAGCAGGCTGAAGAGATCGATACTCGGTTTCCTCGCGGTTGCGGTCGTCCTGCTGGCAGGCTGTTGTGCGGTGCTGGCTCTGGCCGGGATGCCTGAACTCTCGGTCGGCATTGTTCTATGGACCGTTCCGGTGATCGGTGTCTTCATCATATTCTCCCTGAGAAATATGCACCTTTTCCGCAGCCCGGATGGCAGCGAAGTCTGCCGTTTCGAGGCAGCGAACATTCTTACAGCGATGAGGATATTCCTCGTGCCGCCTGTTCTGGTACTCCTTAATCACGGATATATGATGCCGGGCGCCATTCTCTGGCTGGCTGCCGAACTCACCGATGTCGCGGACGGATTCGTCGCGCGCAGGTTCAGGCAGGAGACGGCATTCGGCCTGATGATAGATCCTGTGGGCGATATCATGGCGACGATCGCGGTGTTTACCTGGCTGTTTATCAGCGGAAGGGTCCCCAGCTGGCTGTTCGCGCTTCTTGTCGCGAGATATGTACAGTTCTTCGCGGGGTTGGCTATCCTCTCTCTTACTGGCAGACTTCCCAAGCTTCGTGCTACTATTGCGGGCAAGGCGGTCGGAGTCGTGCAGGCATCGATAATACTGTTTTTACTGCTGCGGACGGCGCTAGGTGATCATCCGCGGCTTGCATCGTACGATTATATACTTTTCCCGGTTCTGGGAGCGGCGTTCCTCTGTGTTATCGTCTCACAGACGGCCATAGGCCTGAAGGCGGTAAGGAATCACGACGCTTCCTGACAGGAGGTTGAAGATGGATCTGGGCGGCGACCTCGCAGTAATGGATCCCGCAATGATATTTCAGGTGACCGGTATCTGCGGCCTGACCGGGAAGATGAAATTAATCACTATAGACAACGTGGCCAGCTTCTGGTTCAGGGAGGGCGGGCTCCTCTTCGCAACTATCGATACAGGAAAGAAGATGATAGGCGAGTTCCTGATCGAGAACGATACGATATCAAGAAAACAGCTCGATGAGGCCCTGGATCAGATAAAGAAGGAAGATGGAAAGAAGAGGATTGGGAATATCCTCATCGATCGCGGCTATCTCGAACTGGAAACCCTTGAGAGCGCGATCCATGCGCAGATCAAGGAAGTGGTATACGAGGTCCTTCCCTGGAACAGCGGGCAGTTCGTCTTCTTCTCGGGAGTAGAGCCTGAGAACGAGGATATCCTGCTCGACATCAGGATGGATCACCTGATACTCGAAGGACTGAAACGAATAGATGAGGCAGCCAGGGATTGATAGTGTCCCGAAGCATCCGGCAGTACCTTAATATAATAAGACGGCTGACATCAGTACCAGCCGCACTCGCCATCCTTTCTGTCGCCGCATCCGCAGACATGCCGGAGCGGTTCGACGGAACGATATCATCCACAAGATCGACAGCGCTGGGCGGGGCATTCTCTCCGCTCGCCGACGATGTGACCGCGCTGGTAATAAATCCTGCCGGTCTGATCACCACTGGCGGTTTCGCCCTGTACGCCGATTACATGGAGACGGGAGGCGGAGAAGGGCCGTACGAGGGAAAGCTCTTCGGCGCAGCCGAGCTCTGGGGGATCATATTCGGTGTCGCCGGCTCGAGTAAGAGCTATGAGGACGGCACAGTCGAGAGCCAGTTCTCGGGCGGCTTCGCGATTAATATCATGTCCGGAGCGGCAGGGTCGTTCATTTCGATCGGTGGAGCGCTCAGAGCTGGACGGGTGGCGTTCGACATCGATGATCCGTGTATCCCGTGCGGTGTTCCCGGCGGGAGGTATTCATACAATGCGCTGACCGCCGACCTCGGTATGATGATAAGGCCCCTTCCTTTTATATCGCTCTCGTTATCCACAGAAAATATATCCGAGACAGGCTTCGGCTCAGGTGACTATTACATCCCGTGGGACAGGACCGTGCGGTACGGTGTCGCGTGGCTGCACGAGGACAGGTTCACCGTCTCATGGGAGAGCAGGCACATTGGTGACAAGGTGACGAACCATTTCGGGTTCGGCCTGCGGACTGCTGTTCCTCTCGAGATCATGGCGGGGATGACCTCGGAGTGTGTCTATGGAGGTGCGAGGTGGGACGGCGGGAGATGGAGGGCATCCCTGGTCTTCGGCCAGGAGGATGAGAACGTCATCACGACTGGCGCCTCGATCGAGATATTCTTCAACCGACCGGCAGGGATATATCAGTGAACCGGGCGAGCGGCATAAGTGTTCTTCTTGTGATCGGCGTGGCGCTGGTGTCTCTGTCACTACCGGCGTGGTGCGAGGAGAGCGCGGCCTCGGAGCCGGACTCTTCGTTGAGTTACCGGTGGGGAGCGGTCTATACGAGCCTGATAGAGTTAAGAGAGAAGGGCTATTATTTCCCCTGGAACGATCCATCCTCTCACTCGTATCTGACTGATCGTGTATCCCTGATGTTTGATGCTGAATATGCGAAAAGTCTCCATTTTTTTATAAAGGGGACTACAGGAGTCCGGGGAGGTCCCAAGGATGAGGGAGTTTATCAAAGCCGATTCTATATCGACCAGGGACATATCTCCGCAAACTGGCAGGACCGGGTTACGGGAAAACTGTTTATCAGGGAAAGAGCATTCCGCAACCGGAACAGGTTGATCTACATCGTATCGAACGACTCGTGGCTGATCAGGCAGCGTGGAGAAGGATACGATATCGCCGTGATGACTCCGGGTCCGTTCCTGCTCACTTATACCGGCGCAGTTTTCAGGGATTCACGGGAGCAGAAACAGTACTTCGGACTGCCTCCTGGAGATATGGAGGGTGCATTTCTCAACCTCTTCGAGGGAGGGATTCAGCGCGATTTTTGGCACGCGGGGCTGACAATCTCAGATGTCAGGTCGAATAAACCACATAGTTACCTTGAAATGTATTCAGCTATGTATGGACTGGACGCCGGAGTCGGCCTTGCGGGCGGCAGGATAAACCTGGAATTTGCGCGTTCCGCGGCCAGCTGGAGCGACTTCGAAGACGATCTCTTCGGATTTGACTTCGAGGCTATGGAATGGGGAAATATAAGTGCTGGGCTCCCCGAGGATGGTGTGCTGGCGGCCGAGTGGACCGGATTGGCCATACATACCGAAGGTGCCGGCAGATTCGGGATTACTCCCGGATACCGTTACTCGGGATCTTGGTACAGGGATTATATCGGAGAAGTCAATCGTGCGATCGTTGAAAGCTATATCGAGACATGGTGGAAGCACCCGAAGCTCGCATCTCTAGTTACGGTCAAGGCAGGAGACAGGTACGACTACAGGACAGGGAAAGGAGGAGGCGTGCTGGAGACCTCTGTCTGGACGAGGCTGAAAGGAGGGCTCGAGACGACGGCGAGAGCCTTCTTCGCGGAAGGATACCGCCCTGTAATGATAGTCTCCACGGTCGATGACAACAACCTGACTCGTCTGCAGATGACAGCGAGGCTCGATGATACGGGAGGGGAGAGCGAGTTTTCATTCCTAACGGAGGTCGGTGTCAATCTGGGAAGGAGATGGACGCTCGGTGGCTCGGTCTACCTTGAGAGGTCAGTTTCAGGATTCTATTCAGCCGATATCGAGATGAGGGGGAGCAAGAGGTTCGTGTTCAAAGCCTCTGCAGGTACTTATAATCCGGGCAGGACCTATGCCAGTCTTAACTACGATCCCTCTCTACCGGCAACCAATAAAGTTATGACGATCTCGTTCTACACGAGGATCTGGCTCGGAGGAATATAAAGGTGAATCGTTTCGAGTCTGCAATTCTAATCCTCTTATGCGCATCGGCTATTGCAATGACCGCGCCGGTGCCGGTATGGGCCTCAATCGAGGTCGACGAGGAGGAGGTAGTATTCAGGCTGGATGATCAGGGCGCCGCCAAGGTATTTCTCACGGGTGATTTCAACAACTGGAACCCGAAGATGGACAGCATGGTAAAGCGCGGCGGTGCATGGGAACTCAGGCTCTACCTGGTCCCTGGAAGGTACAGATACATGTTTGTCGTCGACGGGGTGAACCTGCCCGACCCGGACAACCCGAACAAGGACGCTGACGGAAACACCTTCTTTATATTCGTAGAGGAGGAGGGTGTCTATAAGATCGTCTATGAGGTCACCGAAACAGGTGAGAGGAAGATAGATGAGAAATACGAGCCATATGGAGCCATGACAGCTACGGCTGTGGAGGATTACGGTCTCTTTACGGCATCAGCAGGAGTAGATGGTGAGATAGACGGAACCATCCACGGCAATATCCTGATCGGAGCGGAATACGAGACTACTGCGGAGGAACCGATCAAAGCGTACCTGGTAAGGGCGAAGGGCGAATGGGTAACTGAGAAGTTCCAACTCGGAGCCTTCCACAGGTCCGGCAGAATCGGATTCGATGATCCCCTGTCGCTTTTCACGGATGTCGGTCCATACGCATATCCGCTCGATCTCTTCTGCAGAGGCGCCGAAGCATCGGCCGGATGGGAGAACTCGATCGAGGGGCGGATCTTCTTTGCCAACAGGATCGACTCGTACAAGTCAGGATTGAATCTTTTTCACTCATACCCGACATTCGAATATAGATCTCCAGTAGATAAGGACATGATAGGTGCTGATATCAAGGGCTCTTTCGGATCCTTCCGGCTTGAATACCTGCTGCGCTATGACAATGGACCTGAAATGTACTATGAGTTCGAGGATGGAACGGATGTTATGGGTTACGGTAAAAGGACCTCACACGGACTCTTGTTCGAATTCGGCAAGGATGACTGGCCGGTTCTGAAGCTCCAACATCTTTCGGGCGCTACAAGTCTTGAAGCTGGCCAGATCATTTACCCCGATACACTTGAAACGGGGAAGGGCCCTTCGGACTATGATAGGGACTGGAAGGAAGGATATCGGGCCCTTGCGGGGATCTCATGGTCGAAGGGGCCGTTGTGGATGCAGCTCGAGTGGCAGAGGACGACAATGGAACGGAAGCTTGACCACGAATACTACTGGGACGATGCGGAGATGGATATATATGGTGCTGGATTAAAATACGACACAAAAATGATGAACATCGGTTTCGATATCGACTTTATCGATTTCAGTGGTTCAGGCGGGCAGGGATTGACATTCTGGCTGAGCGGCTCGAATTTCTGGCTCGACGGAGATATGATCAGGACGGAGCTTCTCCAATTTCTTGAGTCGAAGAGGATGTGGAGGACCGTGCTTGAGCTAGAGGAAAGCGGAGTCGATGTTATCCCCGGGCCCTATCGTCTGGAGGGCTATCTTAAAGCAAAGGCTAACTGGGATACGGAGGAATCGAGGAGTATGTTCGAGATATCAGGAGGGAAGGGTATCCGCGCCGGTTCGTATCTATCACTTCATACGGACCTGAGGTATGTCTCCTACAGCGACGATCGCTGGGTAGGTGAGAGCAACTTCTTCGATATCTGGGCAGGGCTTCGAGGTTCGCTCGGGGGTTCAGGATGGGCAGCGCTGGGAATAGGAGTAGCCCCTCACAGGTTCGACAGATGGTACTTCGGCTTCACTGGAGACGGGAGGGAGAACTACCTTCTCGACCAGGATTTCTTCGAAACCCATAGCTGGACCGCAGATCCTGATCCGCTGGGTTCATTGGGAGAGGCGGAGAAACAACTCTCCGAAGAGTGGAGATTGAGCTTTGAAGCGGGATTTTCCTTCTGATAGAATCGTTTTTTCGGAGGATGGATGAAGATACCTGTTATATTGAGAGTACTCACTGTGGCCTCCGTGCTGCTTCTGGCGGCCGGGTCATGCAGCTATATAGATAAGTCGGTCGAATCTCCCGTGCTGAAAGAGGGGACCGTCGAGTTCAGGTATACATCCTCTTCAGCCAAAACGCTCCAGGTTGCCGGCGACTGGAACAACTGGGGAGAGGGTGACGCCGAGCAGGGTGAGGTGCTCGTTGGCCTGATGGAAAAAGGCAAGGGTGACATCTGGAGCCTGACACAGGAACTGCCGCCGGGAAGACATCGTTACTATTTTCTATTGAACGAGACTCAGAGGATTCTTGATCCAGCCAATCCGAGAGTCGCGGACGATCCATGGGGAGGGAAGGCAAATCTGCTGATTGTGCCGTAATCATGAGAAAATTCAGAATAATCGTGATCCTCGTTCTAGCTGCCGCAGCTCTTTATTCTACCGGATGCGGGGTGGCCGGGGGCCCGGCCGGGAGCGTCGAGCCTACCGCCGGTCCACAGGTCACGCCTGAAGGCGTGAGATTTTCCCTCTATTCCACCAAGATAAAGAAGGTCAATATCGCCGGGACCTTCAATAACTGGTCGATGACGGCCGATCCTCTCTATGACAGGGACGGGTCCGGGATGTGGGCGATCGTGCTGCCGCTTCCTCCTGGAAAGTACGAGTACAAGTTCATCATCGACAGTGAAGAATGGATTCCTGATCCGGCAAATCCGACGACCACCGATGACGGCTTCGGTGGATACAACTCTGTCATATCGGTGGAATGACAGCCCCCCGGATTTCGCCTGAATTCTTAACATCCTCTAAATCGGAGGCTTACAGAGTGACATATTGTTGCAATTTGCCGCGGTATGTGCTAATTTGTCCTGAATCGTCTGCTGTATTCTGCGGCGCTGAGTCTCGGCATGGAAAAGAGATTCATGTGTCTACGGTGGATAATCGGCCATGAAAAGGCCGATATTTGGGCCGCTTTTAGTTCAACATATTGTAGAAACAGCAGTTAGCGAGCCCCAATCATACCCCTGAGCCTGAAAAGGGCACTGGGTAGGTATGTCCCCATACGGACGGATAAGCTTCATCTGGGCCGGTTAAGACGGTTCCGAATGTGGCATATACCTTGCCCCTGTATAGGTGAATCATGTCCGGACCGATTCATAATGCTTCCGCTGGAAGACCGGCAAAAAAGCCGGAGAAAAGGCTCCTGAAGGGGCTTCTGCTAGCAGTATGCCTTCTTGGGGGAATTCTCTTTTCTACGGCGGCGCATGCCCAGAGCGGCACAGCGATCATAATCCCCTCGACAGATGTAACTGCCGGCTCTTCAGGGACCTGGACGATCAGGTACACGGCAGCGAACAACTTCTCGACTGGTGTCGTGAGGCTGGTGATCCCGTCCGGATGGTCCACTCCTCAGATATTATCTAACTCATCGGCGGGTA
>CAYWGA010000004.1:0-10073 GCA_964457905.1 uncultured bacterium
CTCAGTACGACCGCCTTCTCCCGCAGCGACCTTGTCTTCTGGCATATGTGAAGAGCCCGGAAATAGTGGTTTCTCGCTTCAGTGTGGTCACCCTTCCTGAAACGGATCTCTCCGAGGGTTCCGTAGATCTCCGCCAGCAGCTGCTGGTTCCCGAGATCCTCGGCAAGCTTTACCGCTGTCTTGCAGTTCGCGTCAGCTTTTTCGAGCTCCTCCGTGTCGAGGCATGCGAGGGCGATATTGAGATGGACCGCTGCGAGTCCCGGGCGGTTGTTGTTGCGCTGTTTTATGCGCATGCTCTTTGTGAAACTTTCGAGAGCTTCCTTGACCCTTCCCATCGAGCGGTACACGAGGCCGAGGTTGTTGAAGCTCGCCGCGACTCCCAGTTCATCGTTGCAGTCCTCGCGGAGGGTGAGACATTTCTTGTGGCAGAGAAGCGCCTCGTCGTACTTGCTCCTGTTCCAGTTGATCGCTCCCATGAGGTTGTATGACTGGGCGAGTTCCATCGGGTGCTGTTTCTTGTCGAGCAGTTTGTGAACGAGCAGGCAGTTCTCCCATGACTTGTCGAATTTCCCGAGGCGGTAATATACCCAGGCGAGATCGTTGTACAGCTTGGCCCTTTCCCGGGCCAGTACATGTTCGCCGTGTGTTTCGAGGGCCTTCTTGAGGAGTTCCTCGGCGACGATGAATTCGCCCCGTTTTTCGAGAATCTCGCATTCCTTCCGGATTGCCTCTACGGCAAGTTCCCTGTGAGCCTGCCATCTCTCGCTTGTGCTCGTCTCTTCACGGCAGTTCCTGAAGAACTCCTCGGCTTTATCTATGCTGCCGATATTCGCGTAATAGTTACCCAGCTCGAGAAGCAGGTTCAGTCTCATCTCGACCGGAAGGTGACTGTCGAGTCCGAGACTCATGAATCCGTCATTGAAAGAGTTGATAGCGTTGAGGCGTTTCCGCGTGATGAGTAGCTGGAATACCCTCAGTCCTTTGAACGCCGCTTCCTGCATGTCGCCGGCACGGACGAGATGATAGAAGATGTATGCGGCAGGCGTTCCCTGAGCCTCCTTGAGGATCTGGGCGATGTTCCTGTGCAGCTGCACGCGCCTGTCCGCGTCGATCGATTCCTCGATCATCAAGGCGATACTCTTGCCGCAGATACTGAAGAGCGTGCAGAGGTCCCCGTTTGCGAAGCAGGACCTGCGCGCCTTCTTGCGGATCACGCCCAGGGTGACGAGGCGGTGCAGGATCCTGTAGAAGCGCCCTTCTTCGGTAGAGAATATGCCCTTGAGGATGGAGAGGGGGACGTCGAATCTGAATACCGCGATAAAGGAGAGTACCGACCTTTCCTCTTCGCTGAGGGAATCTATCACACTCTCTGTAGATGCGGCGCCGTTTTCAGAGGCCAGTCTCGTCTTCAGTTCCATGACCGCCAGGCTGTCGGTGCGCCCGAGAGTCTTCTTTACCGCCGACCTGTGTTCCTTCGGCAGAAGTTTGAGGACCGATCCGCTCTTGCGGGCGAAATCGGAATCGGGCATTTCTATATCGGTGATCGAAAAACCTCTCTCACGGCCCTCCGAACGAATCGCGTCTGAGAACCAGGCGGGAGCGTCATCACTCAGTCCGATGACCGTGAGCCTGGTGCTCTCGAGGTCGTGGGACACCCGGTCGACTATGAGCCCGCTGAGAACAGGGTCCTGGTGATGGTCGTCATGTATGGCGAATTCCGCTTCGGAAGCTTCCTCACGGTCCCTGAAATCCCTGAACACGCTCTGGTCGTCAGCGATCCCGTCTCCGCTGAATCCCCAGTCCCCGGTAAGTTTCCGTGCTGTCTCCTCGAGCAGGGAGGTCTTGCCCTCGCCGGCGCGTCCGGAGACGATGATCATCTGCTTGCCGTCCTCACGGGATCTGAACGCGGTCTGTCTCACGAGGGTCATCGCCGCTGAATGGTTCTTCAGTGGCGGTTTCCTCCCGGCCATCACGACAGGGACTTCCGATCCGGGGCCCGCGAGTTCACCCAGCATATCCATCAGGGGGAAGAGGTCGTTGCCGGTCTCGCACCCGATCGCCCGCAGCCGCTCCGCTGTTTCGATACAGGAGGTAGAGTGCGGGGGAGGGAGATATCTGCAGAAATGAGCGAGTAGTTCACCGAATGCGTTGAGGTCGGCGTACAGGTTCTCACCGCTTCCCGGGCATGTTGCGGAATCGAGCCTGTCGAGTACCGCTTCCGGGATCAGGTAGGCGGTAGGGAGGATGCCTGCCGATGAGCCCAACATCACGACCGATTCGATCGAGAGACTGTGAAAGAACCTTCCCGTCGATATGCAGTCGAGAAATGAAGATGTGAGTGGCCGTATCAGCTCGAGACTTTTCTCGGGCTTGAGGGACGGAAGCATCTTTGTTACCGGTACGAGTTCCTGCCATGGCAGGAGAAAGAAGACGCCGCCTCCGCTCTCCTGGATCGACAGTGTGCGGATACTTTCGCCGGCAATGTCCGAGAAGAGATAATCACGCATCAGAAGATCGTCGGTTGAGATGGAGGTATCGGATGGGATCATCAGGGAAAAGAGAAGGTAGTCCTTGCCGCTGAGAGAATCGGTGACACCGAATCCCTGCCATGGAGGATAGGCGCCGAGCGCCTTCTTGATCGCATAGCGCGAGGTAAATCCTAGCTCTTTTTCCATTGTTACCGACCGCTGCAGAAGGCTTGTTGTTAAGGAATTTGACCGGTAAAAATACTTTACTGCAAAGTCGTGGAAATTACAAGGATTGAATTACTATAAGAAGCGGGTTCGGATCAGGGTATAAAAAGGAGCCGGCCGCAGTTCTCGCAGGTCAGGAGCTCACTGCTGTATGCGGATGAGAAGAAGGAAGTGGGAAGTTTGACGAAACAGCCGAGGCATTTGTTGCCCGTTACAGGGATTATGGCCATCTTGTAATGGTCTGTGAGCCTTTCATAGCGGTTTTTCAGGGCAACGGGGATCTTTTCGGCAAGCTTGGCCCTGCCTTTCTGTAGCTCTTCGAGGCCGTCGAGCTGGAATCCCATGCCCTTCAGCTTATCGGAGGTCTTCTTTTCCTCGACTTCCTTGATCATGATGTCGAGGTCCTGCAGTGCAACCAGAAGCTTGAATTCCTCTCTCATCCGTCCTCACCCCCGAGTACCGCCATCAATGCTGCGTAGTTTTTCACTTCAAAAAGCTTCTTGAGTGTCTCGGGCTCCTGGACTAGGGCCGTAAGCTGGCTCAGAAGCGCAAGATACGTCTCTGCACCCTTTTCGGAGGGCGCGAGAATAAGGAAGAAGATCCTGGTGGGCTCACCGTCGAGAGATTCGAAATCGACCCCTGAAGCGGTGCGCGCGAAAAGCACGGTGATGTCGGTGATCGCTATCGACCTGCCGTGAGGGAAGGCCACTCCAAGGCCGAGCCCTGTCGATCCGAGGCTTTCGCGGTTTTTCAGCATCTCTAGTATAAAGCGTTCGTCGGAGATCTTTCCTGCTGCCTTGAGTTGCTTTACCATCTCCTGAAGGACAGAGGCTTTCTTCTTGGATCGCAGGCTGAAGATGCAGAGGTCTTCGTGGAACAGGGAAGCGAGCTTTTTAGATTCCATATCCTCTCTTGCTTTCACAGTCAACTCATTCTCTGTATAGCAATTTCAACTTTTTTAAACAACAGGTTTTTGCTATCATGAGCAAAATTATTTGTTGGCACAGGGTTACTATAATGCACATGATGGCGGAGTGATGAGCGGAAAAGATATCTCCGAAGGTTTATTGATCAGGATAAAAGGCTCGGATCATTATGTTTATGACTCCGGCGAGGAGATCCGGTGCAGTGTGAGGGGCAGGTTCCGGATCGATCGGGGAGATGACGAGGTCCTGCCCGTAGTGGGGGATGTCGTAGAGTTCGCCAGGGAACCTCAGCTCGATTCCGGCGTCCCGATGGGGACGATCACCTCGGTGAGGCCCCGCAGATCGCTCTTTGTCAGGTCGGAGACACGGGGACGGAGAGGCTTTCGGATAATCGGGGCGAACCTCGATCATGTATTTCTCATACATTCGGTGAAGGATCCGGTCCTGAACTCGAGGCTGTTAGACAGGATGCTGACCTCCGCCGAGCGGGACGGGATCGAACCTGTGATCGTCATCAACAAGATCGACCTCCTTGAAGACGAGGATACCCTGGCGAATACGATGGCTCCCTACACGCGGATGGATTACCGGGTGGTCCGCGCGAGCGCCGTTACCGGGGAGGGCGTAGAGGAACTCGCCGGGATGATGGCCGGAAGGTGCACGATGCTGGCAGGCCCCTCCGGAGCTGGCAAGACATCGCTGCTCTCGAAGATAGAGCCGGGTATCGAGGCGAGGATCTCCACCGTGAGCACCAGCACAGGCAAGGGGAGGCACACGACCACTCACTTCGAGCTTCACAGGCTCTCATCGGGAGGCTGGCTCGGGGATTCGCCCGGTATAAGGGAATTCGGCGTGTGGGGCGTGGAGAAGGAGACCCTCGGCGAGTATTTCCGTGACTTCGAACCTTACCTCGGAGGATGCAGGTTCAACACATGTACACACAGCCATGAGCCGAAATGCGCCGTAAAAGAGGCTGTGGAGGAGGGTTCGATAGCGGCGGAGCGCTACGACAGTTATCTCCGGATACTGGAGACTCTCGAGAAGGAATGAGAAGAGCGGCCCGGGGAGGGCCGCTCCTAAGGTAAGGAGAGATTGAAGGTGGTGGGATAATTGATCCGCTCTCTATCATGTGTTACGAATCGACGTCTAATATGTTCCAGATTTTTTTCATGCGGATGAGATTTTGAAGAAGAATTTTGAAAGAAAGGGAAAGGTCGTCCTGGCGAATGCCCTCGCGCCGCTGATCGGAACGCGTGGAAATGCGGACCCGGCCCCCGATCCTGATGCGGTCAGCAGTGTGCTGGTTATCAGGCAGCACAACCAGATGGGCGACATGCTTCTCGCCGTTCCCGCCTTCAGAGGGATCAGGAAGAGGTTCCCGAAGGCGAGGATCACCCTTCTCGCCGCCTCAATAAACTCCGGCGTCATGCAGAACAGCCCTTTTGTCGACGAGGTGATCACCTGGTCGAAGGAAAAGAACAGGAAGGACCCGTTCGCCTTTCTGAGATTCATCAGCGGGCTGCGCAGGCAGAAGTTCGATGTGCTGATCGTTCTTAACACCGTTTCGTTCTCTGTGACGAGCATGCTGCTCGGCGCCGTAAGCGGAGCTGCCTGGCGGGCCGGTTCGACCAGTGAGCCGTTCGGCACCGACCTCACATCCAAATATTACGACCTCGAGTTCCCTCTCCCAGGCGAGGAGGAACTGGCCCTGATGCACGAAAGCGAGCACAATCTCTATCCGCTCCGGGCGCTCGGGATCGAAGAGAGCGACCTTTCGTCAGTTCTCGTTCCATTCGAATGGGAGGAGAGAGGGTGTGCGGAGTTCATAGCCGCGGCGTTCGGTTCAGAGCCGTACGCCATGATCCATCCCGGCGCCGGAAAGGTGCAGAATATCTGGCCGTCCGAGAACTTCGCCGCGATATCCGGCGCCCTTCAGGATCGGTACGGAATCCGCTCCGTCGCGGTACGCGGCCCGGTCGACGATATATTCTTCGCGAGGTTTCTCGATGCCTGCACCTCTCCGCCACAGGTCATCTCCTGCCCGACTGTCGGCTTTCTCGGAGCGCTGATGAGGGATGCGGCGGTCTGTGTCTGCAATGATACGGGAGTGGCCCATATCGCCGGCGCCGTCGGGGCGAGATGCGCGGAGGTCTTCGGGCCAACCGACCCGCACAGATGGAAGCCTGTCTCGGATACTGTCATCGCCGTGCAGTCGGATGACGGCAGGGTCGATTCGGTGACGACGGGTGATGTGATGAAAGTGGTGGACGGTCTTCTCGCGGGGACCTCTGTCACTGGCGCTGGATCAGGTTGATCTTCAGCGAGAGAGGCTCGCTCGACGGGATGTCGACTTCCCCGGTCCAGGTCAGGTAGCCATGTTTCTTCAGTTCGACCAGATATTTCCCGGCAGTCAGAGGAATAGGTGACTTCAGCGGCGTCGTGCCGTGGTACTTGCCGTTGACAAAGACGCTGGCGCCGGCGAGTGTAGTGAAATCGAGGCTTCCCGTTTCCTGCTGAAGTTCGATCCTTCTGCGCGACAGTTCTCCCTGCCTGATGACGATCCTCTCGGTGTACTCCTTGTAGTCACGCTGCCTCAGGGTTATGTTGTGCGGTCCCACGGACAGTTCGACCGGACCGAATCTGTCGGTCGAGGCCCGCCAGCGGCCGTCGATATGGATCTCGGCCTCGGGCTCGACGTAAATATCGATCAGCCCGACAGCGGGTGCCGGTTCCTCTTCGACAACAGGTTCCTTTTCCTGCGTCACGGGCGGTTCGGGATCCGCTATGGCCGCGAGAGTATCCGGTTCGGGCGCTATACCCTCTGGCGCTCCGGCCGGATGTACAGGATCAGTTGTTTCTTCGGCAGTGGTGAGTGAGTCGGCTGTCACAGCGGTTGTACCGGCGGCCGCTGTAAAGAGGCTCTCCATCGCACCGTTCGGGGTTCCCGAAGCGGGAAGCAGATCCGCCGGTTTTTCCGTTCTGAATCCCTCGATCATTTCCCCGGCCCTGGTCCTCAGGCCGCGAATGATGTCGGGACGTTCGTATGCCGTGTAACCGGCAGCCAGGATCACCGCGGCGGCGGCAATACCTGTTATCCATTTCCGGGGGCTGCCACGCCTGCGGCGGGGAGGAGCTGTCTCCGCGACTGTCACAGCGGGATCCGAGCCTCCCGCGAGCCGGCGGAGCCTGTTCCTCAGGGACCATACCTTCTCCTGGCCCACGCAGGCCTCGATCGACCTGGCCATATCGAGAGCGGTTCCGTACCTCTTCGACGGTTCCCGGCTCAGGGCCTTCATGATCACGCGGTCCACCTCAGGCGTGACCGATTCGTTGACCCTGCAGGGATGAGGGATATGTCCGTCGATTATCTTCTGTATAACGGCAGCATATGTGTTTCCGCTGAAGGGCTGTTTTCCCGTGACCATCTCGTAGCAGATCGTCCCGAGGGAAAAGATATCGCTTCGTCCGTCGATCCCGTCCCCGATCGCCTGTTCAGGCGACATGTACAGAGGCGTCCCGAGCAGTGTGTCGGCGACCGTATGCTGGAGCTGGCTGCCTGTCAGCTTGGCCAGCCCGAAATCGGTGATTTTCACCTGGCCCGTCGCGGTGATCATTATGTTGGCCGGCTTGATATCCCTGTGGATTATCCCGTGCTGATGCGCGTGGTCGAGGCCTATGCATATCTCCCGGGCGATCAGCAGGGCGAGCTCATCATCGAGAGGTCCGTGTTTCTCGATGATGTCGCTAAGCGCGAAACCGTCGATATATTCCATCACTATGAAGTAGTTGCCGTTCGATATTCCCGAGTCGATGATGCGGACTATGTTCTCGTGATCGAGACTGGCGGCTGCCTTCGCTTCGACCTCGAAACGTCCCGTGAAATTTTTATCGGATGTAAGATGCGAGTGAAGCCTCTTTATGACGACTTCCCGGTCGAGAGACTTCTGGATAGCCTTGTAGAGCACCGCGGTCCCGCCCGTAGCGAGGGTGCAGATGATCTGGTAATTTCTTCCTTCCATATCCGTCATTTTGCCACGACCAGTCTCGATGCCAGCGACTCAGGAAGGCCTTCAGCCCTTATTCTTTCCTGTGCCTCTGAAACGTTGTAGGAGATCCTGCGCAGGTTGATCCTGCCGCGCTGAACATCGACAATAGCGAAGCTCGCGGCGCTGACGCCATCCCTCGGTTGGCCTACGCTGCCGGTATTGATCAGGTAGCGCCGGCCCGGCTCTATTTCCAGTTTCGTGCCCGTTTCCACCCGGCATCCCGAAAGGATGTCATGGCTTATTATTCCCGGCACGTGAGTATGTCCTACAAAGATAAACCTCTCATCGGTCTCCCTGAAGATCCTCTCGGCCTGTCCCAGGGTATAGATGTATTCCCAGTCGAGGGGAGAGACGGGGGAGGAGTGAGAGAAGAGACAGTCGCCATGGCGCTTGACCATGTCATAAGCGGCGAGCTGTTCCTTATGGTTCGAAGTCAGGCAGTTCTTGGTCCATTCGATCGATATCCTCGCGGTGACGTTGAAGTTCTCGCTATCCGCGAGACCGGCGGCTACATAATCGTGATTGCCGCAGATCCGAATGTCACAGTGCTCCTTGACGAGGTCGACGCAGTCAGAGGGATTCGCGCCGTATCCGACGACATCCCCAAGCGATACGACGAAATCGGGTCTGACCCTGCCGATCTCCTCGACGACCGTCTCGAGCGCCTGTGCGTTACCGTGAATATCTGAAAAAACGAGGTACTTCATATTATCAGTGCTTGAATACGAATTCTTCCGAGCCGATGGCGATCAGATCCTCTTCCTGCAGGACCTTCTCCTCCAGCTTCTCACCGTTGACTCTGACGACCTTTTTGCCGTCCGCTTCCAGGACCCAGTCGGGCCCGCTCTTGTGTATGTTTACCTTTACCCTCGGGGCGAAAAGGCCCTTGAGCCTTATATCCGATTCCCTTCCCCTGCCGATGACAAGGCTTTCGCCCTCTATCGGATATTCCTCCTGCTCGCTGCGGCGGTAGAGTCGCGGCAGAGTCTCGGGCTCCTGGATCACAGCAGATTCCTTCTTCGTTCCGTTTTCACTGTGGAACCTCGGGATGATGACGGTCTGGTCGAGCGTGTCGATCTGGCTCTCCTCACCGGTCGTTATCTGGAACGCGATCTCGTACTTGCCGATCGTGATCGTATCCCCGCCCTTGAGTTCGCCATGTTCGACCTTTTCTCCGTTGAGGAGTGTTCCGTTCTTGCTTCCAAGATCGCGGACGACATAACCGGATCTGACCGAATGGATGACCGCGTGTTTCCTGGAAACACTGAGGTTGTCTATGACTATGTCGTTTTCAGGCAGCCTTCCGACGGTGAGCTGCTTGCCGGTGAAGTTGTATGTCTTCAGCGGCCTGTTCTTCAGCTTCACTATCAGTTTCGGGGGCTGGCTGAGGAAATAAGACGAGACGGATCCCTCGAAGTCATCGGGGATCTGCCGTGCGTCTTCCGAATGAGTCACTACCAGCTCGGTGAATATCCTTATCTCGAATGCGGCCCTGGTGGCCATCGTGTATACCTTTACGAGGAAATCCTCTCGTCTTGTCGTTTCGCCCGATGCGCCGGTGCTGAGGCCGTGATAACACGCTGCGGGGACGCCTTCCTTGTATCTCAGCATCACGAGGTTGCCGGGCTGGAGGGCGGTGACGAGAGCGCTCCGTTTCTCTGATTCGATCCTGTCGAGGAGTTCGTCGAGGTCGACGAGGGTCGAGCTGACCTTGAGCTCGGGCTTGGTCTGGAGGAGGACGATAAGGGAATGGAACAGCAGAAGGTTGACCGAATATACGATCACCTTCGGGAACTGCGTCCTGCGAAGGGAAGAGAAGCACTCCCTCACGGACAGTCCGGAAAATCCTTCCGGATCGCTTACGCAGCACCAGTAGATCTGGCTGTCCCTGATAAATGTCAGGTACTGTATATGATCGTTGAATACCTCGACGACGACGGGATCGGAGCCCTTGTCACGCAGGAACTTCTTCAGGACCGAATCGAAACGATCGGGATCGTAGTCGGTCGGGTCCACCAGCACGCTGGTATATGGTATTTGAAGCCTCGACATGACCTTATCATCCTTTCAGAGAAACCCTCCGGAACCTTACACGCAAGAAAAATGCCAAATGTGACGGGGGCGTGCTCCGCATAAAACCATGATAAATAAGGATATCAGGGCTTGAAAGATAGCCCCGGCGATGGTAATATCGCCTTTCGCCCTCAATGATGCATAAACGGCCCTCAGGGATGGAGGTCAGGTTTGCCGGAGCAAGGCAAGGTCAAGTGGTTCAACGAGAACAGGGGATACGGATTCATCCGCCGTGAGACGGGGGGGAACGAGATCTATGTCCACTACTCTCACATAGCGGGCGAGGGGTTCAGAACGCTCAGTGAGGGTGAGCTCGTCGAGTTCGATATAAGCGA
>CAYWGA010000004.1:10173-62831 GCA_964457905.1 uncultured bacterium
GCCCCGGCCTGACGGCCGCGACGGTTACTTAGCCTCGGCATGGAAGCGCTTCAGGTTGCGCTTCGCCTTCTCGTTCGACGGGTCGATGTCGAGCGCCTTCTGCCAGGCATCGATCGCGTCCTCGACACGGTCGAGCTTGTAGCAGGCGTTTCCGAGGTTCGTGTAGGCCGAACTGCTGTCGCTGCTGCGACCGATCGCCTCGTTGTACATCTCTATAGCTTCGGTATATGAACCCATCCTGTAGAAGACGTAACCGAGATTGTTGTATGTGGCGGAGAGGTCGGGATTGAGCTCGATCGCCGTTTTGAACGCCTCGGTGGCCTTGTCTTCCTCGTTCATCTCTGTGTATGTCAGCCCGAGGTTGTTGTAGCCCTCGGTGAATTCATCATCCGTATCTATCGCTTTTTTAAAGAGGTCGAGCGCCTTCTCGAACTGGCCGCTGTGATACGCGATCACCCCGGCATTGTTGAGCTTCTTGGTCTCTGCCGTCTTGCGCCTGACGTCCTCTTCCGCGAGCGCTTTCTTCTGGTTCTCGACGACCTCCATGATCTCGCTGTTATTCTGCGAGACTTCCTGGGCGAGCCGCCTGTTTTCCTCGAGATCGCTCTTGATCTCGCTGACGCTCTCGTCGAGGCTTTCCTTCCAGTTCGCCACTTCTCCCTGGAAGTTTTTGATAGTCTTGCTGCTCTCAGTGAGCCTGTCATCGAGATCCTCGTTCCTCTCCGCGAGAGTGTCGGAGAGTGATTCGACGATCAGCCTGTTGTCCTCGTTGACCGAGGTGATCATCTCCTTGAGCTCGTCGAGGCTGTTCTCGAAAGACGCTCTCATCGCGCCGGACGACTCGGTGGTCTTTATCTCGAGCTCTTTGAACATTCCGAGGATGTCTCCAGTGCTCCTCTGCTGGAAGTCCCACGATTTTTCCAGTTCACCGCGGATCGACCCGAAACTCTCGTCGAGTTTTTCCTCTGCCTCGCGGGCCTCTTCCGAACGGCTCTCATCCGGGCCGGTGCCTTCGCGAAGCAGTATCTCTATACCGCATTCGTCACGTTCGTCATTATGGAACCGGCACTGCCCGCCGAGACAACGGATCTCGCCGCGTGTCGATCTGGCGACGAACCTGATCGGCGTAGCGGCTGCCTTCTCGGGGATAGCTTCTTCGGATTCCGATTCGTCAGTGACTTTCTCTTCGTCATTCTCACCGGATTCGTCCTCAGAATCCTCATCCGAGGAGTCTTCGGTATCCGGATTCATGAAGATGTCTTCGTCCTCATCCATCTCCTCATCCTCGTCATATTCACCGACATCGTCGTCATGGAGATCGGAGTCATCGGTCTCTCCGAGCAGGATGATGTTATCAGGTTCCTCGAGTATTGATACCTGTGTGATCAACGGACAGATCTTCATGGCCTTTCCTTTCAGTTTTCCGTTTCCAGATCGCCGGTCGCGACCAGCAGACCGGATTTTTCTTCACATTGCGAAGCGATATATCTCGCGTAGGCTTTCTGAGCTCTGCCCGCGCTGTCGAGGTATTCGCTGCGGATTCCGAGGATGCGTGAGAACGCCGAAGCGGCCCTTCCATGGTCGCCGAGGAGTTCACTCGCTGTACCCTCTACATATAGGAGTTCGATTATCGATTCTTCGTCGCCGCCCTCTCTCGGGGCCGAGCCTGCCACGGCGAGCGCACTGAGGATCCTGCCTGCGGACAGGTGCAGTCTCGAAAGCAGCGCCTTTCTCCTGAGCGGTTCGAGGCCGCCCGCGTCGATCATCCTGCCGGCCGATCCGAGATCCCCGGTCTCGATAGCCGTGATTATCAGTTTCTCCGCTTCTTCCGCGCCGGTCTCGCCTGCCTCAATCCTTTCGAGTCCCGTACGGATCTCCCGTTCTTTCCAGGAGGTCCAGGCCTTCTCGATCCTGACGAGTATTCCGTGCCTGTCCCCGGAACTTTCAAGGACCTCGCGGAAACAGCCTGCCGCTTTCTCTTCCATTCCGGCTGCCTCGAAGATCCCGCCCATCGTGATCAGGAGGTCGATACCCACATCGTGTCCGAGAGCATCGATACCTTCCCTGAGGATCGATTCGGCGCCTTTCGTGTCGCCGCCGCCCGATAGGAGCTGGGACGCGAATTCGTAATATTCCTTCTTCGGCCCGACGCCGATAAGCCGGCGGAGCCTCTCCATTACCCTTGCCCGTGCGGGTTTTGTTCCAGCATCGACTTCCTCAAGTATCGAGAATGCCGCCTCGCCGTTACCCGAGACGATGTTGCAGTCAGCATCGAGGAGACTGGCTCTGGTGACATACTTTTTCGTCCATGTCAGATTCAGTGTCTCGTCGAGGATCGCTTTCGCGAAGGTATCATCCAGGGCCAGAGCTTTCTCGAGCTCGTCGAGGCTCTGCTTCTGGTTGCCTGCCCTGCCTTTCAATCCTCCGAGAGGAACGAGCAGCCTCGGCTCTTCACCATATTTCTCGAGGAAAGGTTCTATCGTATCGATAAGTGTCTCTTCTGAGGCGCTTTCTATAGACGCTATCCGCAGCAGGGCGTCGACTGCCCTTCCGCTATCATCAGCAGCTGAGAGTATTGACGCGAGCAGAGCGTTTGCATTCAGATGCTCCGGTTTCTTATCAATGATCTCCTGCAGTACCGATGCCGCACCGGCTGAGAGAGATGCATTGGCGGAGATCAGTGTCGCGAGGATGCCGGCGGCCTCGTCGTATCCTTCGGTCCTCGCGAGGTTCCTTGCATAGATGAACGACAGTTCCGTGTCATCCGGTGACGATACGGAGATCTTCTTCAGTGTCCTGTTGAGCCGTGGAAGCGATTCCTGCGGGCCCTTCTGGGCCGATTCGAGATAACGTATCGCTTCATCACGGCGTGATCCTGCCCAGTGGATCTCGCCGAGTATCCTTGATATCAGCCATGGCTTTATACTTACAGGCAGAAGCTTTTCGAGCCTCTGGCCTACACGGTCGAGGTATGCGGGGGAGAGGGAGATGCACCTTTCCAGTTCGGCGATCGCTTCATCCTCCGACCCGAGCCTGAGCATGGTCTCTCCGAGCATATACCTTGCCTCTGCGCTCGAAGGTTCCTTCTCGATGATCCCGGTGAGTTCGGATCTCACAGCTCCCAGTTCGGCGTCGGACGAGGACAGTGTCATCGCTATGCATCTCAGCGCGTCCTCTATGTTCCCTTCGGTCACGGCGATCTTTGCCCCGAAGATATGGAGGGCGGCAGACTCCTGCTCGGGAAGGGCCTGGACAGCTTTTTTCAGCAGGTCGCGCGCCAGGTCGAAATGGCGGATCATCATGGCCGATCCGAGCATCTCGTCCCAGACTGCCCTGTTGGCCGGATCCCGCTCGACGATCTTTTCGAACTGCGGAACGATATCACGTATCTGTCCGGGGTCGGTCTCCATCGCACGGCCTAGATGCCGCGCTGCGGAGGCGAACCTCTCATCCTCATAATATATCTGGTAGAGAGCGAGATGAAGTGTCGTGTTGTCGGGATTGTCGCCGGCCGCTTCCTCGTAGAATCCAGTTACGGCGGAACGGAGTGAATCGTCGAACATCATCAGTTGATCGAACTCGAAAATTGCTCTCTCGATCTGTCCGCTCTTCATATGTGACTTCGCCCTGAGGAACCTCATCGAGCGGTCGAGATCCTCCTCTGCGGCAAAGAGCTCACAGAGTTCTGCCAGCGCGGGCCACGTTCCCGGATCCTCATCCGCGATGCCCGCGATCTTTTCGGCGAGCAATCCGCGCGCATCGGGGTTTTCCCGGTAGAATTCGAGGCTGTAGGGTAGCGCCTCGGCGACGCGGGAGTTCCTGATGCTGAGTTCTATCGTCGAGATGACTCCATCGAGACTGACTCCGCAGTGCTTCAACACCTCGCCGGAAAGACGCATGAGCTCGTCCTTCTCCAGCGTATCATCCGATTCCATCTCCCTGATCAGCTCGGAGGCCCTTTCCTCGTTGCCGCCACGGGCGTAGAGCTCCGCCAGTATCGACTGAAGCGGCGCGCTGTCCTCGAAACCGGCGTCGATAGCTATCTGTATCATCTCGATGATGTTGGGTATGCGTGAGGGGTCCATCTCGGCGGCAATACCGCTGGCGGCTGCCGCCGGTTCGCCTTTTCCGAGGTGCAGGTTGAGGCGGGCGAGCAGTTCCTGCCCTGGAGAGCTTCCCGAGACGACTTCGTTTTCGGCTATCCATTCCGAGAGTCTCGCTGCCGAATCACGATGGTTGCCGAAATATGTCTTCAGCGTTTCTACTGTTTCCTTGATCTTTTCCATCGTCGCGGCGATCTCGCAGAAGAGAATGGTCACATCGAAATCATCAAATCTGTTCTCGGGGAGTTTCTCGAGCCTCTCGAGGGCGAATTTCTTTCTGTCGACCTGCTCAGGGAAGAGCTGGTTGATGTCACCGGGTGTTTCCTTCTGGTCCCATCCGCCGTCTGTGGCATCAAGATAGTCTCTTATCCTTGCCGTCCCCTCAGGCCCCATACCTGTCGAGATAAGGGCCTCTCCCTGCATCATGAGCCAGTTTTTCGATCTCGCCTCTTCGGCCTCGAGGATCTTCAGGATCTCAGTGGCAGGCGGATCTTCCAGCTCCAGGGCGTGAAAGAACCTCGCCTCGGCCTTGTCCGGATGGGAAAGCAGGATCGAAGCGATGCCGAGGTAGTACTGTATGCGTGAATTGTCGCGGCATTCGCGATCCGCCTCGAGCAGGGCGTCGCCGATGACCTGGGCCTCGTCCGGGAGGCTCTTCAGCGCTCTGCCGAGCGGTTCGGCCGCGTCCGCCCAGTGGCCGGCCTCGAGAAAGAGTAGGCCGAGCAGGAGTTCGTTTTCGGTGTATGTAGAAGTCTTTTTGTTGCCGCTTTCCTCGAATCCCTTCGACCTGGTTTCAGATCGCTTGATCATCCCGTCGATGTATGAAGCGGGTCCTGATCTCATCGCCTGGCGGGCAGAATCGAAGTCCCTGCTCCTGATGAGGTATTCGATGACGAAGCTTGCGAGGAAAGGGCTGAATGACACGTGAAGTGTCTCGCGTGCAATCGAGATGAGCTGCTGGCGTGATTTCGGGTGCCGCCTGATAGTGCTCTTCATCAGGGTAACGGCTTCCTTGAAATCGGAGATATCGAGACAGAGCTGGATCGCCTCCATAGCGATCTCAAAATCGGCTGGCCATTTCTCGAGCGCGCTCAGTGCTTTCTCAAGGGCTCTTTTCCTGTCGCCCCGCATCCTGTCCTGCTGGACTCTCTTTAGCGCTTTCTCTTGCGTAAGAAACACGGCGATGTCCCGCCTTTCAGATCCCTGCATCGATTTTTCTCAAAAATTACCAGCTTTCCTGTCCTATATGCGAAATGCGTACCATCGGGGATATTTTTTCCGGAAGTTTTAACCGTTGATATAGCGTGGGGTTAGGTGTACATTTACGGTCGCCTGTCGGCCGCAGGGGGCGCTACCGTTTGCATAATGCATAAGCGGCTTGCAGATAACGGGTTACATATACTGCACGGAGCGTCCGGGGGACTATGACTGGAAAATGGACCATTTCGACGGAGATAGAGTTTTCGTCCTCTCACTGCCTCAAAGAGTATGACGGGATGTGCTCGAGGGTACACGGACACAACTGGGTTCTGCGCGTATTCTACGAATTTGAGACTATCGATGCCAGGGGACTTACCGTCGACTATTTCGACCTTAAAGCGGGCCTCGAGAGGGTCATCCTGCCGAAGTTCGACCATATTCATCTCAATGACATCCCGCCCTTCGACAAGATCAGCCCTACTTCGGAGAATATGGCAGTAGAGATATTAAGGGTCTGCAGAAGCGAACTGAAATTCGATGGGGGAAAGCTCAAAAAAGTCGAACTCTGGGAAACGCCGAAGGACATGGTGAGTTATGCCGAATAAAGATCAGGGCAGTAAGGAATCAGCCGTAGCTCTGCTGTCTGGAGGGCTCGACTCAGCAGTATCACTGGCGATGGCAGCCGGCGAGTATGATGTCGGCCTTTCGCTCTTCTTTGATTATGGACAGATCCCTGCCCGCAAGGAGGAGGAATCCTCGAGGGCATTCGCCGAGCGTTACGGGACGGAATTCGAGAAGGTCGAGTTTCAGTGGCTCGGGCATATATCGGCGTCCACGATGACGCCCGGCGGGGACGATACCCCCGATTATCCTGTTGAGGGGCATCCGGACGACAAGGCGAGGGTATCCAGGGCGGTCTGGGTCGAGAACCGGAACGGGATCTTCATCAACGTCGCGGCGGCTTATGCAGTCGCGCGCGGTGCGACCGTGATCATTACCGGATTCAACAGCGAAGAGGCCGGCGCATTCCCGGACAACAGCGGGGAATTCGTCGATGCCGTTAACGGCGCGCTCGCTATAAGCGCCGGAGCGCCGGTAAGAGTAGAGAGCCCGACCCTGTCGATGCAGAAGAAGGAAGTCGTCGAGCGGGGTCTTGAACTCGGCCTGCCGTGGGAACATATCTGGTCATGCTACCGTGGTGGAGAGAGGATGTGCGGCAGATGCGAGTCGTGCACACGGCTCAAGAAAGCAGTCGGAGGAACGCACGCACGCGCATCGATTTTTTTCGAGGATGACCGCTGACAGGAAGGGATTGCCCGATGGTCGAGATGAAGATACTCGATGAGCGGATTGATTATACAGGTGATCAGCTGTGCAGCCATTTCGTGAGAGAGAAGGCAGGCATCACCTCGGATGGAGTCGTCGCATTCAAGGGAGCATGCGCAGTGACCGGTTCGCGGCTCGTCGATCTCGAGGATGCCGAGCAGCACAGCAGTATCATCGCCGAGGAGATGCTTCATTTTATCGGGGAACATTTCGAGTGCACCCTGAGAGAAGCGAATTACAGGCTTCGCCTTTTCGTTAGTATCCTCGGTGAGTTTGTCAGGGAACTCGCACCCGGTCTCGTCCCCACGAGGGACGGCGACGATATCTTCATCGCGGAAAGAAAACTCACCGTTGCGATCGCGACGGTTTCTCCAGTCTCGACGGTCTTTCATTGCGGAGTGAACATCGATCCGCAGGGCGCTCCTGTTCCGGCGATAGGGCTCAGTGAGATCGGTATCGATCCCGATCAGTTCGCGGCGGCCGTGCTCGAGCGTTACAGGGACGAATGCCTTTCGATCGATCGGGCGATACGCAAGGTCAGGGGGGTCGAATGACGGAAGGCTGGCTGCACGAGATATTCCGCTCGGTCCAGGGCGAAGGGATCTATACCGGCGTGCTTCAGGTCTTCGTCAGGCTGTCGGGATGCGGCCTCTCCTGTTCGTACTGTGATTCCGAGGCCTCGAAGGAAAGATCCGAAAGCTGCGTATGCAGGATGCCGGGCGGTGACATCGAAATCGAGAATCCGATCAGTCCCGAGGTGGCAGCCACTCTGACACTTTCTCTAGCCGCGATGCCGGGCACCCATTCGATCAGTATCACGGGAGGCGAGCCCCTCGAGCAGCCCGGGTTCCTCCAGGAATTCCTCGAGCTCGCGGGAAGAGGCGGACTGCCTCTATATCTCGAGACCAACGGCCTCGACACAGCCGGACTGGAGTCTGTTCTTCCTCTCGTGGATATAGTATCGCTCGATATCAAGCTGCCCTCGCTCTGCGGGGGGGATAATATTTTCCCCGCATACAGGGAGACGCTGAGGGCCGTTGTCGAGAAGGACGTTTTCTGCAAGATCGTGGTCGCCGGCGGCTGTGACCAGGAAGAGTTCGGTGAAGCTGTCGCCCTGATCGCCGAGGTGGACTCGGGGATACCCCTGATAATCCAGCCGGCCACTCCGGTCGGCGCGAATATTCCGCCTGATCCTCAGTCGCTTCTCGATATGGCGGCCATAGCTGCGCCTCTGCTGACAGACGTGAGGATCATTCCGCAGTGCCACCTGATGCTGGGCCTTCCCTGACAACTGCTTCATTGAAAAGCTTTTCCGGTAACCTCTGACAGTGATATACCTTGAAAAAAAAGGCGCCTGAAGCGGTATGGGAATATCCCCTGCGGGTATAAAAAAACGCCCCGCAGGCGTAGGATAAAAAGACGCTGCGAGATGATACGATGCAGGGTCGGGTTCGTGAAGGCGGTGACCACCTCGCAGCGATGAGATAAGACAGCAAGCGGCATACCATAGCCGTGTCAAAAAGAATATGAAAGGCCTGTAATCCTTTACTGGCAGGCGATTCCCCGTTCAGGCGTGGAAAAAAGGGGTGTTTCTCCTCAGTCCTTGTTGTTCCCTGTTGTTCCCTGGTCCCATTGCGTGAAAAGCTGTTCCGACTTGCCTCTTGCAACATCTTCGATGCAAAAACAGAGAAGATGGGAATTGGTCAGCCGGATCAGCGAGGAAGATCCGGCTCCGGGCAGGAAGAAAGAAAGCCATCTGTTATATCCCTCTTTTCCCTTGACACAATATAACTTATAAGGTATTTGATTATTCGATAGCGCGCTCATGAGCAAACCATGTGGAGGGGCATGGCTCCTGCCGCCTGGAAGGAGGAAGGGTAAATGACTAAAGCGGAAATCGTTGAGAACATTGCCAGTAGGACGGGTCTGACTAAGAAAGAGGTCGCCGAGGCGGTTGACCAGTTTCTCGCGAGCATCTCGAAGGGACTCGCCGAGGGCAAGCATTACGAGATCCGCGGATTCGGAACCTTCAAGGTTAAGGACCGCAAGGCGAGGATGGCCAGGAATCCCAGGACAGGTGAACCGGTTCCGGTTCCCGACCGCAAGGTCCCGGTTTTCAAGGTATCCAGAGAGCTCAAGGAGCTCGTCGCGCAGTCCTGATCCGGACCGCAAGACCGCATAACAACCCGGTTCCACCTGATGGTGGAATGGCGGGATATCGCAACTAATTCATACCTTTATCGACTCCCGGGAGAGGACTATGAGCGATCGCGTCGTCGATCTGAGAAGTGACACTGTGACGAGGCCGTCCGAGGATATGCTGCGGGCGATGACAGTTGCTGAAGTCGGGGACGATGTCCTCGGTGACGATCCGACCGTTCATGAACTTGAGGAAAGAATGGCCGCCCTCCTCGGAAAGGAAGCGGCGGTATACGTGCCGAGCGGCACGATGGCCAACCTTATCGGCATTCTCACTCAGACAGCACCGGGCGATGAGATCATACTTGACCGCAACTGCCATATAATAAATTACGAGGCGGGAGGGGCGTCCGTGATCGGCGGCGTCCAGCTCTATCCGCTCGACAGTCCGGACGGGTTCCTGCCGGAAGAGATGCTCGAGGGAGCCGTCAGGCCCGACAATATCCATCATACGAACACGACCCTCGTGACAGTGGAGAATACACAGAACAGGGGAGGCGGACGGATATACCCGTTCGAGCGCCTCGAGGCCGTATCGAAATTCGCTGCCGACCATGGGCTGAGGCTGCACATGGATGGTGCGAGGCTGGCCAATGCTGTAGTCGCGACAGGCATCCCGTTTGAGAAATACGGTTCCCTGGTCGACTCGATCAATATCTGTTTTTCCAAGGGACTCGGCGCCCCGGTCGGTTCGATCCTGATATCGGACGCGGGAACGATCAAAAAGGCGAGGGACTGGAGGAAAAGACTCGGCGGCGGGATGCGCCAGGCAGGCCTGCTTGCCGGGGCGTGCCTCTACGCCCTCGACAACAACGTCGAGCGCCTGGCCGAGGATCACGCACGTGCTTCCAGGATAGGCAGTATAGTGAAGGAGGCGCCCGGAGCGGATCTCGTATTCCCCGTAGACACGAATATCGTAATTTTCACAATCGGCGATGCCGACTCGGCCGAGTTCGCTTCCAGGCTGGAAGACAAGGGAATACTATCCCTGGCTATAGGACCGGGCAGGATCAGGATGGTCACACATCTGGACATAACTGATGACGACATCGACTATTTCGAGGAGGCGTTCCACGGGATCGCCACTGGATGATGAGAGAGTATAGTTTTTATCTGGTAAGCACTCCTATCGGCAATCTGTCAGATATATCGCGGCGCGCGGTGGAGATACTGGGATCCGTCGATTTCATACTTGCTGAAGACACCCGTAAATCGGGGACACTGCTGAAGCACTGCGGCATCAGCACAAGAACGATCCCCTACCATGATCACAACAAGGAAAAGGCAACTCCCGGAATACTCGATCGTATCGAGGGGGGAGAGACCGGTGCGCTTGTGACCGATGCGGGTACGCCCGGGGTCTCGGATCCGGGATTCTATCTGGTCAGGGCTCTGATCGAGAGAGAGATCGAGTTTACCGCATTGCCCGGGCCGAGCGCGGTTATGCAGGGACTGGTTCTTTCCGGGCTCCCCACCGACAGGTTCACATTCTACGGTTACGTTCCGAGGAAGAAGGGGGCGAGAAGCAGGCTGTTCGAGGAGGCGGGCGCCTCGGTCGGCACGGCCATCTTCTTCGAGAGTCCGCACAGGATAGTCTCTTCGCTGGAAGTGCTGGCCGAAGTATTGCCCGACCGCGAAGTGGCGGTAGCGAGAGAACTGACCAAACTGCACGAAGAGGTGGCCCGCGGCAGCGCCGGGGAACTCGCCGCGCATTTCGCAGCGCGCAAGGTCAGGGGCGAGATAACCCTGCTGATCCGCGGCGCGGGTAAAAGGGGCAAGGGCGGAACCGCTTGACAGCATGGCGGTTCAGGTCACATAATCCCCCTGAATGTAAAGACACTCGAAGAAATGGAAGGACAGCCGGGCGGCATGATAGACAAAACTGTCATAAAAGAGCGATTCAGGGGAATCACTTCCCCTGTCGTGGATATTCTCGACTCCCTCGGTGTGACGCCGATGGGCGTATCGTATGCCGGGCTGGCCCTCAGTGTCCTTGGAGCGTTTTTCGCGGGAGCGGGAATGCTCGTCACGAGTGGAATCGTCCTGATAGTAGCGAGCCTCTGCGATACTCTCGACGGCTCACTCGCCCGTAAGACCGGAAAGACATCAATATTCGGAGCATTCTTCGATTCGAACGCGGACCGGATCTCCGAATTCGCTTATTTCGCCGCCCTGTCATTCTATTATTCGGGCAGAGGCAGCGACATCATGATCTTCTTCACGCTCGCCGCCCTGATCGGCTCGTTCATGACGAGCTACTCGAGGGCGAGAGCCGAGGGCCTCGGCCTCGACTGCTCGGTCGGTATCCTCGAGCGGCCCGAACGTATCGTGCTGCTGGTTGTGGGTCTGCTGTTCGGAGGCAGGATCCTGGACGCTGTCCTGATCCTGCTGGCGATACTCAGCATATATACATTTATCCAGCGGGTCCTGCACGTTCGAAATATCTCCGCCGGCGGGGAGCCGCCGGAGGAAGTCTGATCCCGGCCCGCACGCGTTGACAGGATGAAACCGAGTTTCCGATCTATCCTGAAAACCTCTGTACCGATCCTCATCGATCTGGGCGCGCAGATCCTTATGTGGACGATCGAGACTACTCTCGTCGGCCATATCGCGATCTCTGTCCTGGCAAAACATTATCCGGGGCTGGGAGCTACAGGAGTCGACGCTCTGACGGCGGTCGGAAATGTCGTCCAGGTCATCCTCTACACATGTACGATCCTTCTGATCTTCGTCTTCGGAGCATCGATCATCATAGTCAGGCTCATTGGCGCGGGCAGGAAGGAAGATGCCAATCACTTCCTCGGCCAGACGATATTCACCGCACTTTTACCGGCGATCGGGATCGCTCTGATCTGGTATTTCGCAGCACCGATCATCTTCAGGACCGTGCTCGGCACATCCGAGGCTGTGACGGCGATCGGAGTCGACTATCTGCGTGTAGTGTCGTGGTTTGCGCCGTTTATTATAATGAACTTCGTTGCGATCGGCCTCGTGCGCGGAGCCGGAGACACGCATCTCTCGATGATAACGGGGCTGCTTGTCAACGGCATCCACCTCGTGCTGGCCGTGCTCCTCATATTCGGCGTCTGGAAATTTCCCGAGCTCGGCGTAAGGGGCGCGGCACTCGCTGCCGGAACGGCGCACACTGTCGGCTGCATCTTCACATTCACATTCATACTGCGCGGCCGTTCGATGCTAACGTTCAACTGGAACGATTTCAGGGATATCAACAGGCGCAGCATCGTTCACGTCATCCAGACCGGTATGCCTATCACTCTCGAGCAGCTCGCCTGGATGACCGGTATGACGATTGTCATCGGATTCAGTAACAGGCTTGTTCCAGCCGCCGCCGCGGGCCATATCATCATCCTCACATACCAGAGGATATTCTCGATGATTTACCAGGCTTTCGGAATGGGTGCTCTGACACTTGTCGGCAAACGGTACGGCGCGAGAGAATTCATGAGGGCGCGGCAGACTACACGGATGTTCGCCTGGCTGGTGAGCGGCGTGGTCTTGGTGATCGCGGGGATACTCTACATGAGCGCACGGCACTGGGTCCTTCTGTTCACCTCTGATCCGGAGGTGGTCAGGGTAACCGTTTACGCGCTGAGGATCGCCGCGCTCATCCAGATCCCGAAGGCGCTTTCATACGTATATTCCTTCAGCCTTCGTGGCATTGGCGAGAACCGTTATCCGATGTATCTCGCCTTCTTCGGGGTGATTTTCTTCCAGGTGATACTCGGCTACAACCTCGCGTTCACGGCCGGACTCTCGCTTGCGGGGCTCTGGATAGCGGCCGGGGTAGACGAGGCATTCAAGGTGTCGATGTTCTACCGGCGGTTCCAGAAGAGGATACGGAAACTCACGGCTAGCGAATAATCGACACGATAATGAAACAGGAACGCCCCGAGGGCGTATTGCAATAAGGGTGTGAATCACGGATGACTGAAAAGAAACGCGGATATTTCATAACCTTCGAAGGCGGAGAGGGATCGGGGAAATCGACCGTTGCCAGGGCCGTTATGGAGAGATTCCTGCAGGCAGGTCTTGAATGCGTTATTACCCGCGAACCGGGAGGAAACGAGATCTCCGAAAAGATCCGTGAACTTCTTCTCGATCCGGGTAATACATCGATCTCCCCGCGGACCGAACTGCTGCTCTATATCGCGAGCCGCGCTCAGCTGGTCGGTGAGGTGATCGGCCCCGCGCTGGAGAAGGGGACAAGTGTCGTGTGCGACAGGTTCATGGACGCTTCGGTCGCCTACCAGGGCTGGGCGAGGGAACTTGGCGAGGAGGTCGTCGAGGGCCTCAACACCTTCGCGGTCGCCGGAGCGGTGCCCGACAGGACATATCTGCTCGATCTCGAGGTCGAAAAAGGCTTTGAGCGTGGGCCGGACAGAAGGGAAACAGAAGGGGCCCGTGACAGGGACAGGCTCGAGCTGGAAAAGCGGGATTTCCACGAGAGGGTCCGTGAGGGATACCTCCGGATCGCGTCGAGAGAACCGGGAAGGGTAGTCGTCATAGACGCCTCCCATCCGCTTGAGGAAGTTATTGAGGCTGTTTTGGGGAACCTTAGGGCCATTCCCGGGTTAAAAAGCCTGTAATCAATAAGTGTTTGATTCCTGTTCCCGGTGGAAACATATTAGGAGGTGCCGGATTTCCGGCGGACCGGGACAGAAGATTGTAACATAACGGGAGGTCTCCATTGAGACTCGACAAGAGATTTACTATATCAATACTTGCAGTGATACTCCTCGCCGCGGCGGCGTTCTACGTCTTTGCCGGGGAGCAGCGCAGGGACAGGGAGACATCTCTCGAAGAAGTGGACAGGCTTAATGAGGTCCTGACAAGGGTCCTTGACTACTATGTCGAGGAGCAGGAACTCAGTGACGTGATCGACAACGCGATCCGGGGCATCCTGGAAAATCTCGATCCGCATTCGGTCTACCTCGACAAACGTCAGTACGAAAACCTCATGATAGACACCAAGGGTGAGTTCGGAGGCCTGGGGATAACGATAACGGTCAGGGAAGGATTCCCGACCGTCATCTCCCCGATCGAGGATACTCCCGCATACAGGGTCGGCATCCAGGCCGGTGACCGCATCATCGCTATCGAAGGCGAGCCCACCGAGGGATGGAGCAGCGATGAGGCGGTCGGAAAGCTCAGGGGAGCGCCCGGTACGCAGGTCAACATCACGTTGGGCCGTGAAGCCGGCCACAACGAAGTCGACTCTCTCGACGTTACCATCACACGCGAGATCATCAAGGTACCGAGCATCACATATTACGATGTGATCGACGATGTCGGTTATGTCAGGATATCAAGATTCGCCGAGAATACGGCCCGCGACCTCGACTCGATCCTTGACGGGATGGAGAAGGAAGGGATCAAGGGTGTCATGCTTGATCTCAGGTCGAACCCCGGCGGTCTTCTTACCGCTGCGTTCCACGTATCGGATCTTTTCCTCGACAAGGGAAAGATGATCGTATACACGGAGAGCCGTCTGCCCGATCACAGCCAGAAGTTCTACTCGAACGGAAAGAACGTCCACGGTGATTATCCTGTAGTCGTTCTCGTCAACGGTGCGAGCGCGTCGGCTTCCGAGATCGTCGCCGGTGCCGTTCAGGACTGGGACCGCGGCCTGGTCGTCGGCCAGACGACATTCGGCAAGGGCTCGGTCCAGACCGTCTTTAAGATAGGCAACGATTCGGCACTGAAGCTTACGACACAGAAATACTTCACTCCGAGCGGTCGCAGCATCCATAAGGACATGGACCGCGAGGGGAACCTGATCGCCGATGAAGAGGCGGTTGAGAAGGAATACTTCACAGCCGGCGGCCGCGTCGTATACGGCGGCGGAGGCATCACACCCGACTGGACCATGGAGCTACCCGAGTGGACAGACTTCCAGCGCGACCTCGAGATAAAGAGCATATTCTTCTCGTTCGCCGTCCATTATACCGCCGAGCACAAGGATGTCAGCGAAGACTTCACGGTCGATGATGATGTGCTGAAGGAATTCCGCGATTTCCTCGTGATAAAAGAGTTCGAGTACGAGGAGGAGAGCTGGAACGAAGAGAATATCGACTATGTAAAGCTCGGCGTAAGGCGCGAGGTCTTCCGCAAGCTTTACGGGACAAAGGGCGCCTACAGGGCGACACTACCTGAAGACGATGAGGTCAACGCCGTTCTCAGGATGTTCAATCAGGCTGCATCTCTCGATGACATGTTTGCCTACGCGGCAGAGAAGCAGAAACTCGTGAAGGCCGAGCAGCAGAGGGCCGAAGCGGAGCAGGCCGAAGCCGTGAAGACGGAGGTCGATTGAACAGCAAGCGGATCGCAATAGTCAGCGATTTTGACGGTACGATCACGCTTCGGGATGTCGGGCATCATTTCTTCTCGAAGTTTATTCCCGATCGAAAGGCCCACGAGGATCTCCTCGAGAAGTGGAAGATCGGCCTGATCAGCTCCCGCGAGTGTCTCGAGAAGGAGATCTCATGGGTGCAGGCGGGCACGGGCGATCTTGACGAGTTCATAGAAGATGAACGCCTTGATCCGTTCTTCAAGGACTTTGTCGATTTCTGCAACAGGCGCAAGTTCGAGCTGATGATCCTCAGCGACGGGCTCGATTATTATATAGACTCGATCCTCATGAGATACGGATACGGATTCATCGACTTCAAATCCAATCACCTGGTCACCGACGGGAACAGTATCACCGGGGTCGAATTCCCGTGGTACCTTCCCGAACTCTGCGACATGTGCGCTAACTGCAAGAAGGCGCATGTCGACAAGCTGCGCGGCGAGGGATACTTCACCGTCTACGTCGGGAACGGATACAGCGACAGGTGCCCGTCCGAGCACGCCGACATGGTTTTTGCCAAGGCGGACCTGTTCGAGCACTGCGAGCGGGAGAAGATCGACTGTATACCTTTCAGGAATTTCCGCGATGTGGAGCGCGAGATGATGTCGAGGCTGTATCTGTCTGATTGAGCGTCCGGCTGATGTCCTGGGAATGTTCCGCCCCGTCACTGACCCTGCTGGTTCTTTTCTTCCATCTCCATTATGGTTTTCCTGTGATAGGCATCCAGCCGGTCGGTGTACAGGCGGCTCACGAACCCGATAAACTCGAAGATCTCCATGTCTGAGATGTCGCCTTTGGCAGTGAGGCGTTTCATGTAATCCATCACATCGGTCATGTCGTTGCGGGAACAGATCTCCTGTTCGTAGCAGTTCCAGAACTTATCTGCCGTATCCTTCAGTTCCCCACCGTATTTTGCCTGCAGGTCGGCCGGCAGGGTCGAGGAGAGCCTGTCCGCGGCCCTGAAGTAGGCCCTGGAGGATATATATCCCTTTCCGGCTATCAGTGCCGCTATGACGACTACTGCTGCCGCAACAATGATCAGTCCCTTTTTACCTTTACCGGACATCTTTCCTCCATCTGTTCATATTACCGACTGCTGGTATATTACACATCGCCGAGTGTGGAGGCAAACCATTCGACCGTCAGTGAAACAGCTTTTTCAAGCTCAGGGGTCGGGTTCGACATCGGATGAGTCACTCCAAACGTGTGCCCGCAGCCCTTTACGGTCTCGAGTCTCTTCTCGCCGGCCGCCGGCTGATCGAAGAATGCCTTTGCCTCGCTGATCGATACTGCCGCGTCTTGTTCTCCGTGCACCACGAGATGCGGGATCTCGAGCGCAGCCGCCGCTTTCGGGACATCGTACCTGTCCCTGTTCATATCTATGTCCTCGTAGTAGGAGTAATCGAGATGAAGTGGAACGGGGGAGCGGCTGTCAGAGAATTCGAGGGAGCCAGATTCCTTCCAGTCCTCTTTTCTGCGGTCCGTATAGCGGTCGAGCCTCGACGGGGTCGACCAGGTCACCATCGACCTGACTTCCGGGAATGTCCCCGCCGTCAGGATGGAGACCGATCCGCCCCTGCTGTGACCGAGCAGCCCCCGGGCGTGCGAGGTACGGAAGGGAAACGCCTCCGAACCTGTCCAGCGAAGGACGCGATCAAGGTCTGAAAGCTCCGTGGCCACCTTGTTTGAAGCGAATTCACCCGGTCTCGTTATCATTCCGGTCTCATCGTCCGTGCCGCTGTGCGAAAAGGATATGGTGACCACGTGGAAGCCCGCCAGGGCAAGTTGTTCAGAAAGCAGGGGAAAGAATCCCCATCTCCTGTACCCCAGGAAACCGGGGCATACGACGATTACCGGCCTTGAGGACTCTCCTGAGGTCGTTCTGACATCCGCCGGGACGGGAAGGCCGTCACCAGGTATCGTGATATCGAGCGTTAAAACCTTTGAACCGTTCATATTTGATAAGGTATTATCTTTCATATCGAAACGCAATGGAGGTCGACGATGAGAAAACGAGTACTTGCTGGAATACTTATAACACTGGTCATATTCGTCGTAGCAAGAAGATTATCGAAAAACCGTCCCTCGGAAGTCGAGTGGAACTTCAGTAATATCAGGATCACCCATCTGTCGGTCTACGAACAGGTGGGCCCCGGACAGCCGGAGATCCTGCTGCATGTAGAGCCGCCCGTGGAGATAGACGCGGCAGTCATCCACCGCGTTCCCGGGGTGGAGGCATTCGATTCAGTAGGTATGACCGAGATCTCAAGTGGTGTCTGGTCTGCGAGACTGCCCTCGAAGGAGAAGGGCAACAGGCTCGAATATGGATTCAGTATCTCTCATACGATGGTTTCGGAGGCGGGAACATCCAGGTCGACCGAGCACAGCGGCTATTATCTGATCAAATACAAGGGAGAGGTGTCGGTAACGGTCCTCGTCCTGCATATACTCTGCATGTTCGCCGCCTTCTTCTTTATCATCGAGGCGATACTCGGCGCATTCGCCATGATCTTAAAGGGAGAGGAAAAGGAATTCACCGTCGCTCAGACGAGATGGGTGTTTCTCTTCACTTTCCTCGGGGGGCTGCCGCTCGGGTTCGTTCTGAACAGGCAGAGGTTCGGTCCAATATGGGAGGCTTTTCCCTTCGGAACCGACGTCACTGACAACAAGACACAGTTGATCATTATCTTCTGGATCATTATCGCGGCCTTGTCATGGAAGAGTTTCGCGTGCAGGAGAACAGGACGTGATCTTATCGGCCCCGGTGCCTTTGCCGCGGCCGTAATAATAGCTTCGTTCCTCAGCCTGTTTCTGTATCTCGTGCCGCACAGTCTCTGATGGTATTCGCCTGCGGAATTCTCTGACGGGAGCCGCCTTATGACCCCTGATCCTCCAGGGCACATGCAATCGCCGTTCGCGGGGACAACAGCCGGGCTGGCGCCGCTGGCCGGCTGGTCCGACGCTCCGTTCCGGCTGCTATGCTTCGAGTACGGCGCCGATTTCGCCGTGACCGAGATGGTCAGCGCCGAGGGATTGATCCGGGGGGGCGAAAAGACGTTCCGCCTGTTCGAATGTCTGACGGGTGAGGGGCCGGTCGGTGTCCAGCTCTTCGGTTCCAATCCTGCGAGTTTTGCCGAGGCGACACGTGTTGTCTGTCGTTCGCAACCAGCCTTCATCGACCTCAATTTCGGATGTCCCGTCAAGAAGGTGATCAGGAAGAACGGCGGTTCGGCGATCATGCGTGACCTGGACCTTCTGGGCCGTATCTGCGGGGCGGTCGTGGCGGCGTCGACGGTTCCCGTAACGGCCAAGATACGCAGCGGCTGGAGCCCGGCCGAGGAGAATTACATCGATGCCGGCAAGGTCGCAGAGGCTGCCGGTGTTTCGGCGGTCACTCTTCATCCGAGGCACCGTTCACAGCTTTTCTCCGGCGACGCGGACTGGAGCCATATCGCCAGACTGCGGGAGGCATTGTCGATCGATGTCATAGCGAGCGGGGACGTTTGGGGAGCGGATGATTACAGGAAAATTGTCGAGATAACAGGATGCGAAACTGTTATGATAGGCAGGGGCGCGTTCGGGCGGCCCTGGGTATTCAGTGAGATCAAGGCGGCCATCGAGGGACGGCCCTGGACCGAGCCTTCTCCGGAGGAAAAGACCGGAGTAATGATCAGACTGTCCCGGATGGAAGAGGAATTGAAGGGTGAGAAACGGGCCGTCGTAGAGATGCGCAAGCAGTACAGATGGTTCCTCAGGGGACTGCCCGACGTGAAGGATTTCCGAATGCGGCTTTCAACCGCTGGATCGATGGCCGATGCGGCGGAGATAATAAACGAACTTAAAGAAGACATGGAGAAGCGATGGACAGGGACAGCCTGAAGAAACTTCTTGATGATGTGGCCGGGGGCAGCACCGATGTGGAGGAGGCAGTCGAACGCCTCAGCAAGCTCCCGTTCGAGGATACAGGTTATGCCCGTATCGATCATCACAGGGAACTGAGACGCGGATTTCCCGAGGTGATATTCTGCCAGGGCAAGACACCTGAGCAGATCGCCGGAATTTCGACGAGGATCATCGCTCACGGCTCGGACCTTCTCGCGACGAGGTGTTCGCCAGAGCAGTTCGAAGCGGTATCCGGCACGGTCAAGGGAGCCGTCTATCATGAAGACGCCAGGCTGTTCGCTGTAAAGCAGTCTGAACAGGAAGAAAAGGGTTATGTCGCCATCGTCGCCGGCGGTACGTCCGACAGTCCGGTCTCCGAGGAGGCGGCCCTGACGGCGCACTATCTCGGTTGCAGGGTCGAGAGGTTCTACGATGTCGGTGTCGCCGGTATCCACAGGCTCTTCTCGTCATGGGAGGAGATCAAGGAGGCCGATGTCATCGTCGTTGTAGCAGGTATGGAGGGCGCGCTGGCGAGTGTCGTCGCGGGTATGGCCGACGCGCCGGTCATCGCGGTTCCCACGAGCATCGGCTACGGAGCCAGCTTCGGAGGGCTCGCCGCGCTGCTCGCGATGCTCAACAGCTGTGCGGGAGGAGTCACCGTCGTCAACATCGACAACGGTTTCGGCGCGGCGTATGCGGCTGCGGTCATTTGCCGGAAGATATATGCGGACGAACAGGGGTAATAAATGCCGAAAAAGAAAACAAATTCAAAAAAATCAGGCGCGGGGAAGACGGTCGATACGATCATCCTCGACCCGTCTCTCGGCCTGAGCGGTGACATGTTTCTCGGCTGTCTTTTCGCTCTTGGAGCGGACAGACGTGAGGTCGAAAAACAGGTCGCGACCCTTCCGGGACTGGAGAAGTTCAGCATAGTCGCGGGCAGGGTGAAGAGAAAAGGCGTGATCGCCGTGAGGGCCAGGGTCATATGTCCCGACAAGGCCAGACCGAGGGACCTCAAGACGATCCTGTCGATGATAAGGCGGTCTAAGCTGGGCAAAGGCGTGAAGGAAGCGGCATCGAACGCGTTCATGGTGCTCGGTACTGCTGAAGGGAAGATCCATGGAGTCCCGACCGACCACGTCCATTTTCACGAAGTCGGCGCCGTCGACTCTATAGTCGATATCGTGGGGACGGCCGTGGCCCTTTCTCTTTTGGGGTTCCCGAAGCTCTATCACAGGCCGTTTATACTGGGGAGCGGGACGATCACATTCTCTCATGGAACGCTGCCCCTTCCCGCTCCGGCGACTCTCGAGCTGCTGAAGGGGAGGACCGTTTCATTCGGCACAACCGAGGGTGAGGTCGTCACACCGACAGGCGCGGCGCTGGCTGTCGCCTTCGCTAGGGAATTGCCGGCAGATCTGCCTCTCTGCGTGGAGAAGGTCGTCTATTCCGCCGGGACCCGTGAGAAGGGCGGCGTGCCGGGGATGCTCCGGGCGGCCGCCTGCTCAGGACCTTGTGCCTGTCATGAGGACAGTGCCGAACCGCGCGGGCTCGTTACGATCATAAGGACGACTATCGATGATATGACACCCGAGCTCTTCGGATACGTCCAGGAGAAGCTGCTCGAGGATGGAGCGCTGGATGTATTCATGTCATCTGTCGCGATGAAGAAGAACCGCCCCGGTGTTCTTCTCACCGTGTTGTGCCATCCCGGTTCAGAGGAAAGAATTGCCGGATCGCTTTTCAGGGAGACGACCACGATCGGCGTGAGGATCGGTTACGAGGAACGGATCGAACTTCCACGTTCCACCGCTCATGTCGACACACCTTTCGGCCGAATCGCCGTGAAGCGGGCCATGCTCCCGGGCGGCAGCTTCAAGACGGCGCCTGAGTATGAATCCTGCAGAAAGGCGGCCCGGAAATCCGGTGTCACCGTTCGCGAGGTGTTCGAGGCCGTGTCCGCTGCTTCGATCGGCGGAAAAGCTAAAAAGGGCGGTAGGAAAAAGTGAGCCGCATCAGCATAGCCATATTACTTGTGATCCTCGCCGCCGCTATCTCTTCGTGTGGTGGCGGAAGGAAAAGCGTCAGCACAGGAGATCCGGCCAGTGTCGTCACTCACAAGGTCGTTCCCGGCGAGAGCTGGAAGTCTATCTCCGAGGATTTTTACGGTTCCGCCGTCAGGGCTGAAGCGCTGGCGGAATTTAACGGGGCGGATCCGGCCACGGCGCCTCCCCCTGGAAAGGGGATCCGCATACCTTTGTCCCCGGACGATCTGGATGTCCTCGATTCAAGGCTCGATGCCGCGGCGATATACAACGAGGGACTTGACATCGCGGTAAAGGGTGACTATGCCGGCGCGGTAGTGAAATTCAGGGAGGCTCTCAAGGAGGATCCCGATCTCCACGAGGCCTCGTTTAACCTGGCCGTTACCTATCAGAAGCTCGGTCTTCAGAGTAACGCGGAGACCGTTCTCGAGGATTTGATCACAAAAGAGCCTGGAAACGCGGAGTACTACTTCGCCCTGGGAAACGCGAGGTTTCACCAGCGTCATTACAGCCCCGCTGCGAGAGCTTTCCGTCAGGCACTTGATGTGGACCCCGGTCACCTTCAGTCTCTCTACGCCCTGGCTGTCTCACAGGAGAAGATGGGCGAGGAGTCAAAAGCGAAAGGGACCTGGAGAAAATACCTCGAGCTCGATCCTGACAGCGAATGGGCGGACGAGGCCAGGGCACGGCTCGGGTCGCTGGAAAAGAAACAATAATACGGGGATGCAGATATGATGAGGGATGAATTGGCGCGTACGATGGAAGGATGGCTTGAAGCCTGGGGTCGCCACTCGGGGGAACGGCGATGAAAGGCCGGTCTCGAGCTGCGTTTATAATCCTGGGCGCCGCCGCGGCGGCTTTTGTTTCATGCGGCAAGGATGTGGAAATGGATTTCGGAATGTTCGTAGAGAAACATGTCGAAGAGGTCTCTCTTCTCGAGAAAGAGGGGTCGATCGCGTACTGGAAGGCCGCTATCAGCGGGGCGGAAGAGGATTTCAGGAAATATTCAGATATCAGGCTCGAGATGGAGAAGGTCTATTCCGACAGGGCCTCGTTCGAACTGGTCCGTGATGCGCGAGACTCCGGAAAACTCAAGGACCCGTTGCTCAGAAGGATGGCGGACCTGCTGTACCTCAGGTATATCGGAAACCAGACCGACCCGCAGCTTCTCGAAAAGATTGTGGACCTTTCCGGGAAAGTGGAGAACAGGTTCAATGTTTTCAGGCCCGTCGTCGACGTAAAGAAACTAACGACTAATGATGTCCACGATGTTCTCAGGGAGAGCAGGGACAACGATTATCGCCGCTCAGTCTGGGAGGCGAGTAAGGCGGTCGGGCCGCAGGTCGTCGATGATCTTCTCGAGCTGGTCCGTCTCCGCAATGAGAAAGCGAGAGAGGCCGGATTTGACAACTATCATTCGATGTCGCTCGCACTGGGAGAACAGGACGAGGAGACTCTCGCGGCCCTGTTCGATGAACTCGATGAACTGACCGCCGAACCTTTCAGGCAGCTGAAGGAAGAACTGGACAAGGGGCTCTCGGAGCAGTTCGGAATAGCCCCCGATGAGATACGGCCATGGCATTACAGCGACCCCTTCTTCCAGGAGGCTCCTGCCGGCGGGATGAGCGAACTCGACAGTTATTTCAGGGGGCGGGATATAGTCGCGCTTGCAGCCGGGTTTTATAAAAGCATCGGGATGCCGGTCGATGACGTGATCGAGGGTTCAGACCTCTACGAAAAGGACGGCAAGAATCCGCACGCGTTCTGCACCGATATAGACAGGGCCGGCGACATCCGTGTGCTCTCCAACGTAAAGGATAACGTCTACTGGATGGAGACGATGCTCCACGAGCTGGGCCATGCTGTCTACGACAAGTACATACAGCAGGAACTCCCGTGGCTTCTCAGATCCTATCCGCATCTTGCCACAACGGAAGCATCGGCTATGTATTTCGGCAGGCTCGCCCAGGATCCACACTGGATAGGCGAGGCGCTGGGACTCGGCTCGGAGGAGACCGATAGGCTGGCGCCGGTTCTCGTGAATTCGCTGAGAGCGAGACAGCTGATCTTCACACGCTGGACGCAGGTGATGTTCAGGTTCGAGAGGGAAATGTACAGGGATCCCGATGGCGATCTGAACACGATCTGGTGGGATCTCGTCGAGAAATACCAGCTGATTCGCAGGCCCGAGGGGCGCGATGAGCCTGACTGGGCGGCGAAGATCCACATAGTCTCGAGCCCCGTTTACTATCACAACTACATGCTTGGAGAAATGATCGCCTCTCAGCTTCACCACTTCCTCCTGACAAAGGTCGAAGGATACGCGGCGGGCGAGGGTATCTACGGCAACCTCGCTGTCGGTGAATTTTTCCGAGACAAGGTGTACAGGCCCGGCAACACCGATATATGGACCGAGCACATCGAAAAGGTCACAGGCGAACCTCTTCAGGCGAAGTATTTCGTGGAGCAGTTCGTTGTACAGAATGTGGGGGGCGCCGATTGATCTGGCTACTTCCCGCCGCGCTCTGTTCGATCTCCATTGCGGCAATACTCAAGATAAATGAAAGACGTGGAGGCGACCGGCTGCTACTGGCGGGCGCCAATTATTTCTTTGCCGCTATCCTCTCGTTCCTGATCCTTCGCGGGGGGATCGGCATTCCATCCACCGGGACTCTGGCGCTCGGCGCCGTGACAGGTATCATCTACGTACTCGGGTTCCTCCTTCTTATGGCGGGGATAGCCAGAGGGCCGCTTGCAGTACCGGTGACAGTCATGCGGTTGTCCGTGGCCGTTCCGGTAGTAGTCGCGATCTTCTTCTGGAACGAGGTGCCGGGCACGTTTCAGTGGGTCGGTCTCCTGGCAGGGGCCGGGGCGATCGTCCTATTCGGGCTGGGGATAAGGGCGCAGGGCAGTGACAAGCATGCAGGAGCGGGTTTCTGGATTCTCATGCTTGCAATGTTTGCTGTAATGGGAACAGGTGATGTCCTGCTCAAGGCATTCGGCGAGGTGTCGCCCGATTCGGAAAGACTCGTATTCACCTTTCTTCTCTTCGTGTCAGCCGCTCTGTTCACGTGGCTGATGATCCTGATCCGGCGGGTACCGTTCAAACGTTCGACATTTCTTCTTGGAATGCTGCTCGGGGTCCCCAATCTGTTCAGCACGGTATTCACTCTTCTGGCGCTCCGTGGAGTACCGGCCTCTATCGCGTTTCCGTTCATCAATCTCACCGTGATATTCGGATCGACAATACTTGCGCTGATCGCGTGGAAGGAAAAACTAGGTCCGATTGCTACGGCCGGCCTCGTCCTGGCAGCTCTGGCACTGGTCCTGCTGCCTCTGTAACGCACAATATTACAACAACATCCAGGAAAACTCGCAGTTCGTCCGAAGTGATTTCCCAGACATCATAATAATTCTGCATGAATCGGACGGTCGATGCGTTTATATAGACAGAAGGCCGGTCCACTGACCGGCATATCTTAAAAGATGAACAGACGGATCAAGGGTACTGGAAGAGGAAAGGATACGGATAAATGAAAAAGTTTTTCGTTCTCGTAATCGCGCTGGCAGTCATACTTCCCGGAGTAGCTTCAGCCAAGGACCCCAGTCTTTTCAGCGTTTTCCTCAAGGATCGCTCCACGGAGAATTTCGTGAAGGCATGGGAGCATTATGAGAGCCTCAGGGCTGACACCGCCAACTACAGCGCCGCTGTGGTCCTCGCTTACCTGAGTCTGATCGAACTCGAGAAGAACCTCGAGATCCTCGAAGAGAACAAGGCCGAGCTGAAAAACAAGACTTTATTCAGCTACGGCAACATCCTCCTCGAGATGGACGAGTACGATGAAGCGATAGCGATATACGAGGTTCTCAACGAGAAGAGTCCCAAGTGGTCATGCCCTTGGCGGCACAAGGGCGAAGCGCTCTGGAAGAAGGGTGATCTTGATGACGCGGTCATAGCTCTGAACAAGGCTATCGAGACACGCGAGACACATTACGACGCTTATGTGATGCTTTCCGAGGTCTACAACGATCTCGATGAGTGCGAAAAAGCTCTCGAGACCCTCGAGAAGGGATTGACCTATTACGGTAAAGATATCGAAGACCCGGAAGAGGAAGTCGCGACTATCGATGTTGCCTTCCTGCACCTCGAACTCCTCAAGGAGTGTGGCAGCAAGGAAGATTATGACAAACTCCTCGAAAAGGTTCAGAGGCTCTATCCCGATGACGAGCGGTTGAAATAAATACCACCACAGCGGATCTCTGGTGGAAAAACGGGCGTGCCGGTCGGCGGCGCGCCCGTTTTTTATGCATCGCTATTCCAGGAAAAAACAGTATAATTATCATGATTCTTGCATGAATACCCTTAATTGAGCGGGAAATTACCGCAAGGGGGATATGAGATGAAGAAAACATTGAAAAATATAGGGCTTATACTGTTTGTGGCGTTCATGGCCATACTGGTCGTATCGTGCAATTCCAGCGAAAGCTCTCCTGTAACGGTCAACGATGACGACGATGACGGTGGCGGCGGTGGAGGTGGCGGCGAGGCTGCCAGCATGATAGTCGACCACACATGCTGCGATATTTCGGCTGTTCCCAGGGCAGCTGTCCAGGACGCTATAGATAATCTCCACATCTGCTACGGACATACGTCCCACGGGAGCCAGCTGGTGACCGGGATGGACGAGCTCGCGGATTTTCTCGGGGATGATCTGTACAACTACAGCAACGGGGGGACGGGCGGGACACTCGATCTTCACGATCGTGGATTCAGCGCCTACGGAGGTTACGATCTGGGTGCTCCCAACGCAAGTGCATGGGAAGCAGCGACCAGGGGATATCTCGCCGACAATCCCGATGTAAACGTAGTGATCTGGTCGTGGTGCGGACAGGTGAGTTCTGCGTCAGAGGCTTACATCCTGAACTACCTCGGTCTGATGTCTCAACTGGAATTAGACTACCCCGCGCTGAGTTTCGTATATATGACCGGTCATCTCGACGGTTCCCGTGAGGGCAGTAATCTTTTCTTGAGAAACGAACAGATCCGTGCTTTCTGCGTTGCCAATGACAAGATACTCTATGACTTCGCTGACATCGAATCTTACGATCCTGAAGGGGTCTGCTACCTGCCGCTCCGCGCGACAGACAACTGCGATTATGATGCTGATATGAACGGGGTGCGTGACTCTAACTGGGCGATAGACTGGCAGAACGCACATCCCGGTGAATGGTACTCCTGTGGTGCTGCGCATACCCAGCCGCTCAATGCGAACCGGAAGGCGTATGCCGCCTGGTACCTCTGGGCGCGACTCGGAGGCTGGGACGGAAACTAAGCAACGCCCGTGAATAGACTGTAAAAAGAAACTGAAGCCCCCTATACTCGTTTTTGTATCAATAGATATAGAACTGGTAAGGGGGTTTTTCATGAAGTATCGCTCGATCTTCGCGGTCTTTTTTCTTTTACTGGCCTGGCCGGCAGCGGCAGGTCAACCGACAGCTGACCAGCAGGTCAATGTTGGATCCCCGGCCGATATTCCGCTCAGGCCGGTTGCCACCTACTCTATAGTAGCTCGTGATTCTCTGACAGGCCAGATGGGTGTAGCGGTGCAGTCACACTGGTTTTCTGTTGGACCGATCGTGCCCTGGGCAGAAGCCGGAGTCGGAGCTGTCGCGACGCAATCTTTCGTCGATCCTTCCTACGGCACTCTCGGTCTCGAGATGATGAGGACCGGACGGACGGCGGGCGAGGCACTGAAGGGTCTTCTGGCAGCCGATGCCGGTGAGTCTGTGCGCCAGGTTGCGATGGTCGATATGCAGGGAAATATAGCTGTACATACCGGAAGTAAGGCGATATTCGCAGCAGGACACCATGCCGGTGCGCAATATTCGGTGCAGGCAAACCTGATGGACAAGCCCACCGTATGGGATGCAATGGCAGAGGCTTACGAAAAGAGCGAGGGAGACCTCGCCGAAAGACTTCTAGACGCACTCGATGCTGCCCAGAAAGAGGGCGGTGATATCAGGGGGAAACAGTCCGCTGCCATCCTTATCGTTTCAGCAGAGAATACTGGACAGCCCTGGATCGACCGTATCTTCGATCTGCGTGTCGAGGATCATCCCGAACCACTGAAAGAACTCAGGCGTGTCGTCACTCTGCAGCGGGCGTATCTGAAGCTCAATGAAGGCGACGAATGGGTTACAAAAGGAGAGATGAAGAAAGCTCTCGACTCGTACCGGGAAGCTACATCGATCGTCCCTGATGAGGCTACCAACGGTGAAGCGGCTTTCTGGGTAGGTATCACGCTGGCCGGCGAAGGTGACAGGGAATCCGCCCTTCCTTGGCTCGTGAGGGCGTATTCTCAGGATGAGAGGTGGGCCAGGCTGGTTCCCAGGCTGGTAGCTTCAGGGCTGCTGATCGATGAGGATGGTCTCGTAGACTATCTCGTTAACGGCATGAAGAAGGGAACAAAGAAATGAAGGGATCAATAACGAGGATAGTCTCATCTATCATGAAAACGATTCCTGGAATTATTATCACAGCGACATTTATCACGACTTTGACCGGAGGCAGTGCGTTGGCTCAGAATAATGAACAGATCAACACTGGGGATACCGGACAGAGCAGGATATCGATTCTGTGGACCAGCGGCGATCCTGCGGTAGCGGAGCATGTCGTGATGCCTTATTCGTTCTATTCGAAGAAGGCGGGATGGTTCGACGAAGTCCGGCTGATAGTATGGGGACCTTCATCGAAGCTTCTCTCCGAGAGCGAAGTATTTCAGAAGAAGATCGCGGAACTGCAGGAGGCAGGAGTCAAGGTAGAAGCGTGTCTCGTATGTGCTGATTCGTATGGAGTCAGCGATCAGTTCAGGGAGATGGGTATCGAAGTCATCCCCATGGGCAAGCCTCTTTCCGATCGCCTGAAATCGGATGGCGACTGGAAGGTGATCACGTTTTGAAAGTAATTACACTCTTCACTCGTAGAACCCTTTTGATCCTTGTGCTGATCTTCGTAGTGACAGGAGCGCCCACCTCTCCGGTCAGAGCATTTCATCTCGTAAAGAAATGGGCAACTGATCCTGTATTCAACGTTCCCGAATCAGTATGCTGGGATTTTGACAGGGCGATCCTTTACGTTTCGAACATCGTCGGCAACCCTGGGGAGAAGGACGGCGAGGGATTCATCTCGAGGGTCTCGATCGAGGGTGAAGTCAAAAAGCTCAGATGGATCACCGGGCTCAACGCTCCGAAGGGCATGGCTGTTTACGGCGGCAGGATCTATGTGAGCGATATTGATGAACTCGTGGTGATCGATATCAGGACCGACAAGGTCATTGAGCGTTATCCTGCTGAGGGAGCTGTCTTTCTCAATGACGTCGCGGTTGATGCCAGGGGAAACGTCTACATATCCGATTCATCGAGGGAAAACAGTGTTATATACAGATTTGCCGATGGTGAGATCGAGGTCTGGCTGCGGCACAGGGCTATACAGAGCCCCAATGGACTGTTCGTCGACGGCGACCGCCTGGTGATCGGCAACTCAGGCGACGCTACTCTTAAGGCTGTAGATCTCAAGAGCAGGAAAGTCTCGACCGCGGTAAATGTCGGGTCATCAGTTGACGGAGTGAAGATCGACTCGAAGGGCAATTACATAGTCACTGACTGGCGGGGCAGGACGGCTCTGATCGAACCCGATGGAGGCATCTACATCCTTCTCGATACAAGATCGGAGGGGGTCAATGCCGCTGACATAGAACTCGTGGACGAATATGACATGGTTATCATACCGACCTTCTCGGACAATCGTGTCGTGGCAACGAAACTAATATATTGAAAGGACCTCCTTATGAAGAGCTATCGCAAGGAACTGTGGTTTGACATACCGACTCGAAGGGCGATGCTGAACATCACTCCGCATGTTGATGAATGTCTAGCTGAGAGTGGAATATCAGAGGGACTCTGCCTGGTCAACGCGATGCATATCACTGCTTCCGTCTTCATCAATGACGATGAGAGCGGGCTGCATGCCGACTACGAGCAGTGGCTCGAGAAGCTGGCCCCGCACGAACCTGTAAGTGCATACCGCCACAACCGGACCGGAGAGGATAATGGCGACGCTCACCTTAAGCGACAAGTGATGGGACGTGAGGTCGTCGTAGCCGTTTCAGGGGGATCGCTGGATTTCGGGCCCTGGGAGCAGATCTTCTACGGAGAATTCGACGGCCGGCGCAAGAAACGTGTACTGGTAAAGATAATCGGGGACTAATAAATTCGTCTGCCGTATCTTATTGCAGGCATGAGCGTTGGTATTTCAGTGCCTGAAAAACCATTAATAATCACCGGTCGACCGGAGAAAGTGGTTGCAACCGGGCCTGCCATGATTTAGTATCCCCCTGATTCACCTTTTAATCTGGTCCGGGAGGCTAGGAAAGGTACGCACCAGGGACCCGCGTGACCGTTCTGCCTCTCCGGCTGAACGGATTTTTTTTAGCCATCCTTGCGCGGGGAGGTCTTCTTGAAAAAACTCAGAAAAGCCGTAGTGATGGATACCAGCCAGCTCAGGCGCACTATCATGCGTATAGCGCATGAAATAGTGGAGCGCAACGGCGGCACGGAGGACATCATTCTGGTCGGCATCCGTAACCGTGGTGTACCTCTTGCCGACCGAATCGCAAAGGCTATTGAGAGCTTCGAGGGCAAGAGTGTGCCCGTTGGAGCCCTTGACATCACGCTGTATCGCGACGATATCCAGATGATTTCGCCTAATCCACTTGTTGGAAAGACGGAGATAAACGACGACATAAGCGAACGTGTCGTGGTTCTCGTGGACGACGTTCTCTTTACCGGGCGAACTGTCCGGGCAGCGCTGGACGAGCTTACCGATTTCGGCAGGCCAAAGTCGATTCAGCTGGCGGTTCTGGTCGATCGTGGACACAGGGAGTATCCGATCAGGGCTGACTTTGTCGGCAAGAACGTTCCGACCTCCAGCACTGAGACGGTTGTTGTCCTCCTCAACGAGACCGATGGCGAGGAGCAGGTAGTCCTCTGCGATGTCGTTGAGGGTGAAGAAGAACCGAAGAAGAAAAAGAAGCCGGCGAAGAAAGCGAAAAAGAAGTCAAAACCGGCTAAGAAGAAATCTGCGGTCAAATCAAAAACAAAGACCAAGACCAAAACAAAGACAAAGGCCAAAGCCAAGCCAAAGACTAAAGCAAAGTCAGGAACCACCAGGAAAAAGAAATCCGGCAAGTGACCGTGTCATGATTATAGAGAATTAACAGGGAGGGATGATAAAGGTGCAGCTCAACAGGAAGGATCTTCTCGGTCTGGAATTCCTTTCCGCCCAGGAGATCAAGTTGATCCTCGACACGGCGGATAATTTCAAGGAAGTCCTTCAGAGAAAGATCAAGAAGGTTCCGGCGCTGCGGGGAGTCACGATCGCCAATGTGTTCTATGAGCCGAGTACGAGGACCAAGATGAGCTTCGAACTCGCGGAGAAAAGACTCAGCGCGGACATCATTAACTTTGCCAAGGCTACATCGTCCGTGAAAAAAGGCGAGACTCTGCGGGATACGCTCGAAAACATCCAGGCGATGAAGGTAGACATCGTAGTAATGCGCCACGGATCGTCAGGCGCGCACAAGTTTGCCTCGGAATTCCTCGATGCATCGATTGTTAACGCAGGTGATGGACAGCACGCTCACCCGACACAGGCACTTCTCGATATGTTGACCCTGCGGGAGAAGTGGGGGACGTTCACAGGCAAGCGAGTGACGGTAATAGGCGATATCATGCACAGCAGAGTCGCGCATTCGAACATCTGGGGACTGACTAAGATGGGAGCGAAGGTGACCCTTTGCGGCCCGCCCACGATGATGCCGATGGATATCGAAAAGCTCGGTGAAGGCGGCGTAAAGGTCGAATATGACCTGACAAGAGCTATCGAGAACGCGGACGCGATAAATATTCTCAGGATTCAGCTCGAGAGGCAGAAGGCAAAGCTCTTCCCCAGCTCGAGAGAATACTCCGAGGTCTTCGGCGTAAACCCGGAAGTCCTCAAGCGGGCGCCGAAAGGATGTATTGTCATGCATCCCGGCCCGATGAACAGGGGCGTAGAGATCGCGCAGGAAGTAGCCGATGGACCGCAGGCAGTGATCCTGCCTCAGGTCGAGAACGGCGTTGCCGTCAGAATGGCGGTCCTCTTCCTTCTGGCCGGGGGAAAGGCCGATGAGGAAGAGGTAGCGAGCTGATAGGGCCGTATTTCGAACCGAGCAAGGAGCTGAGATGATAGATTGGAAAGACAAGAAAGAGTTTTGGATAATGGGGGCGAGGATTGCTGATCCTGTCACCGGAAGGATAAGGACCGGTTCTGTCCTCATCCGCAAAGGTTTGGTCGAGGAAATCAACTGGCAGAAAAAGGTCAAGACTGATCTGCCAATTCTCGAGGCAGACGGCCTCCTGCTGGCTCCCGGATTCATCGATATCCATACACATTTGAGGGAACCCGGCTTTGAGGACAAGGAGACAATAGAGACCGGGACAGCCGCTGCCGCTGCAGGTGGATACACAGCCGTAGTCTGCATGGCGAATACAGACCCGGTGATCGATGATCCGAGTATCGTCGAGTCTATCCTTAAACGTGCAGATGATGTGGGCAGCTGCAGGGTATATGTGAACGCCGCGGTGACAAAAGGTCTCGAGGGTGCCGATATCAACGAGTTCCATCTTCTCAAGGAGGCCGGAGCTGTCTCATTGAGTGATGACGGAAAGTATATTACCAACAGCCAGGTCATGCGCTCGGCACTCGAATATGCCGGGATGCTGGGCCTGGTCGTTATCTCTCACGCTGAGGATCCGTATCTGACAAACGAGTCGCAGATGAATGAATCGTACTGGTCGACCAAGCTCGGTCTGAAGGGAGCGCACGCCGCCTCCGAGGAGATAGCCGTAGCGAGGGATATCAGGCTGGCAGAGTTGACCGGCTCGATGCTTCACATCGCCCATGTCTCGACCGCCGGAGCTGTCGAACTGATCAGGAATGCGAAGAAGAAGGGTGTAGTGGTCACCACGGAAGTGACTCCACACCACCTGACTCTCGACGAGACGATGCTCGAGGATTATGACAGGAACCTCAAGGTCAATCCTCCCCTGCGCGGAAAGAAAGACATCACAGCACTGAGAGCTGCTCTGCGGGACGGGACGATCGACTGTATCGCTACCGATCACGCTCCACATTCGGCGATCGATAAACAGGTCGAGTTCAACTTTGCTCCTCCCGGTATGATCGGGCTGGAGACTTGCTTTGCCCAGCTCAATACCGAACTGGTAGGAAAAGGGGAGCTTGAATTGATCGACCTGATCCGTCTGATGACGATTGGACCGGCCGATGTGCTCGGACTGCCCGGTGGCAAGATGGAGCAGGGAGAGCCTGCGGACCTCGTTCTAATCGACCTGAGCGAGCGCTGGACCCCTGAAATAGAGACGCTGAAGTCGAAATCTTCAAACTCGCCGATTCTCGGCAGGGAGCTGACCGGCAGGGTGCAGGGAGTTTTCTTGGAAGGTAAGTGGCTTTCGGCTATTATATAGTATTATAGAGCCGTGATTGCGGGATCTCGTCGGGATGGAAATCCCGACGAGACTGTGATCCGGAAACGAATGGCACACCCCTGAGTCAGGGAATCCGGAAGTGAAAAACAGACTGTCCGTCAAGACGATCATTCTGGTCGCCGTGGTTCTGGCCGCTGCGGTGACGCTGGGATCGTGCGCCTATTTCAACACCCTGTACAACGCGAAAAAGATATACGGTGAAGCCGAGGAGATGAGGGAGGACAGGGACGGTGATGTGGACAGAAACCTCAAGGAAAAATACGATGAGGTTATCACCAAGTGCGGCAAGGTTATCAGAGACTATCCGGACAGTAAATGGGTCGATGATGCCATCTTCCTCATGGGGAAATGTCTCGTAAGGCAGGGCGAATACGACAAAGGCATTCGAAAGTTCCTTGAGCTGACTACAAACTATCCCGAGAGCAAATACGTCCCTCAGTCGTTCTACTGGCTGGCCAAGGCGAATTTCGAAAAGGAAGAGTACAATCAGGCGCTACTCTATATAGACCGCTTTCTGGAGGCATTCCCGGAGGATATCTTCAGATTCGATGTCATGTTCCTTGCCGGGGATATCAATATGGCGCTCAAAGACTATCCTGCCGCACTCGATTATTACTCCCGTGTTGCCAGTGAATCGGGAAAGAAGGAACACCAGGCAGAAGCTTCACTTCGCAGCGCTGAGCTCTACTATCAGATGAGTGAATGGGCGAGCGCCGCAGAAGGTTTTGAGAGCGTCCTCGGTAAGGGAATGGATTGGGGGACGCGCTACTCGGTTTCACTCTCACTGGCAGACTGTTACACCAGGACAGGAAGATGTACCGAGGCCCTCGAACTCTGCAATGATTTGCTTGGGGAAATTACTACGACAAAGGAAACCCCCCCCGTTATGCTTGGTAGGGCTTCGAGTTATGTCTGTATGGATTCGCTGGACACGGCTATCAGGGTATACAAAGGGGTGGCCGGATCGTTCCCCAGGTCGAATTATTCGGCGGAAGCGTATTTCCAACTCGGCGTTATCTACCATGAAAAACTCGACTCGCTGCCGCAGGCTCAGGAAGCGTATTCGAAGGTCAGTAATGAATCGGCGAGCTCCGAATTCGCGGCTGTCTCGATTCAGAGATCGAGCAGTCTTAAAAGACTTCTCGAGCTGCAGAGCAGTGCCGGGGATAATGTGGGCGAGGAAGGCCAGGCTGAGAAACGTTTCCTTGCAGCGGAGATCCAGTTGACTAAACTCGGTGAAACCGATCTCGCTCTGGGCAATTACCAGGCGGTAGTCGACAGCTTTCCCGGGACGAGCTATGCTCCTCAGGCTGCCTACGCGATCGGTTGGATCTACCGTTCGGATAAGGCTGACACTGCCAGGGCAGTAGAAGCATTTTCTTATCTTGTCGGGGAGTATCCCGTGTCTCCTCAGGCGAGGGGCGCGCTGTACGAGATCAGCCTGCTGGGCGAGCAAGCATTGAGTGAGCAGCTGGAGGCATATGTAGATTCCGCTGTCGCTGATACAGCAAGGATCGCTGAACGGAAAGACGAGATCAGGGCGGAAGCAGCCTCAATGGCTGCCGCATCACTGGATACGACGATAACAACTCCGCTGGCGGACAGTCTGGGCACACAAGGTGACAGCCTTGCGACTGCCGCAGCGACGGACAGTCTCGCTGCTGAACCGGCTGCTGCTGATTCGACTGCGGCGGATTCCACCGGTACAGGAAGGGCCACAGGCGTTGATACGACGCGGGCCCCTTCCAGGGAACAGGTAAAAAAAGAAACGACATATCCTCTGGAAGGTGCGGCTGACACGACTAAAACTCCGAAGCCGCCTCATCCATCCGGAAGAAGGGAGAATCGGTGAAAGGTCTGTTCACCGGCAGGATAATCAGGTCAGAGAGACTTTCCCCCTCGAGCCATCTCGTCGTCTTCGAGAGGCCAAGGGGATTTCCCGACGCGAAGCCGGGGCAGTTTGTCTCGATCAGGGTGACACCAACGATAACGCCTCTTCTCAGGCGGCCCTTCAGTATCATGGACCTCACTGAAACGGAGCTTCATCTGCTCGTCAAGGTCATCGGGAAGGGTTCGGAGATACTGGCACACGCACCTTGCGGAACCGAGATGGATATTGCGGGCCCGCTTGGGAACACGGCATTTCCCTCACCCGACAAGAAGGATGCTGTTTTTGTCGCCGGTGGTACTGGGCTGGCGCCGATGATTTTCGCCGCAAGGACATGGAAGCGTGACGGATCGCTCGGCCGGGCTGATCTTGTCTACGGCGCTGGATGTGAGGATGAACTTCTTGTGTCTCTCTGCGAGGATGATTTTACCGCCGTTCATACCGCCACTATCGACGGATCATGCGGATTCAAGGGTGATGCGGTGACAGTGCTCGAAAATCTGGTGGAAGAGAAGAAGGCCGGCGGAGGCACTCTGTACTCATGCGGTCCGGAAGGAATGGTCCGGGCCATGGAAAGAAAAGCAGCCCTTGGATTCGAAAAACATCTTACATCATTGGAATCAGTGATGGCCTGCGGTGTTGGCGCGTGTCGCGGATGCATAGTTCCCGTTATGGAAGAAGGCGGATCTGTACTCAGAGCCATATGCAGTGATGGAACTGTCTTCGACGCTTCGAAGATAGACTGGGAAAGGTGGGAAGAATGAGCCGGCACTCCCTTGAGACAAAGATAGGCGCGGTGACCTTGCGCAATCCGGTTCTCCTCGCTTCCGGCGCCGGCGGATATGGACTCGAATATGAAGGCATGATCGACCTTGTTCGCATTGGCGGCGTCGCGACAAAGACGATATCGTTCGAGCCGAGGGAGGGTAATCCCGGTACGCGTCTGCACGAGACGGGTGGAGGCCTGCTCAACAGCATCGGGCTCGAGAACGTCGGAGCGGAGGTCTTCTACTCAGCAAAGATGCCCGCACTGGCCGAGGCCGGGATCAAGCCTGTTGTGAGCCTTGCGGCGGAGGACTGGGACGGCTACAGAAAACTTCTCGACGCAACCGCGAAGGCGGATGGTGTCGATATCATAGAATTGAACCTGTCCTGCCCCAACGTGGAAAGGGGCGGGATGGCGATCGGGACCAACCCCGAACTTCTTGCGAAATATGTGCGGCACGCGAAAGATATCCTCCCCGAAACGACAGTACTTGCGAAACTGACGCCAAATGTAAGCGATATCACTGCGCTGGCCCTGGTCGCCGAAGAAGCTGGTGCCGATGGGATAACAGCCATAAACACTCTCGTCGGGATGGATCTGGACATGTCAGCGGGTCGTCCCGTGTTCAAGCGGGTCAGGGCCGGACTGTCAGGGCCGGCGATAATGCCGGTCGCTCTCGATGCCGTATGGCGTATATCGAGAACTGTCGATATCCCCGTAGTCGGGGTCGGCGGCATAACGAGTGTAGAAGACGCGATGAAGTTCTTCATGGCAGGCGCGACAGCGATCCAGGTCGGGACGGCGATTTTCTACGACCCCGCGCTTCCCGAGAAGATCGTCGCGGCGCTTGAAGAGGCCGGGATCCCCGAAGCGATCGTTGACTGAGATAAACGGCTTTGTTTCTATATAAAAACTGATGAAAGGAACTCGATGACATCCGCGAAGAGAAATCCCCGGATCATAGCTGCTCTGGACGTTGAGAGAAGGATCGACGCGATCTCTCTAGTGGCCGACCTGCGAGGAAAGATCAACCATTTCAAGGTGGGAAGCAGGCTGTTCACAGCTGAAGGTCCCGGGATGATCTCTGAGATCAACGATGCCGGCGGATCAGTCTTCCTCGACCTGAAGTTTCACGATATTCCAGCTACGGTGGCCGGGTCGGTAAGAGCCGCGTGCGGCCTGCATGTCTTTCTGATGACCATCCATACGGCCGGGGGATACGACATGATGAAGGCAGCGGCGGATGAGGCGGCTGCGTTTGCCGATAAAAGCGGACTTCCCAGGCCTAAGCTTGTCGGTGTCACAGTGCTGACGAGCATGTCCGCGGAGGATCTCGCGGAGGCATCAGGCTACGGCGGAACTGTCGAGGACCTCGTCCTTAAGCGTGCCGAGCTGGCGAAGAAAGCGGGACTGGACGGTATCGTTGCTTCTGTTAACGAAGCAGGCAGGATCCGTGACGCTATGGGTGACGGTTTTGTCATAGTGACGCCCGGTATAAGGCCGGCAGGAGCTGCCCTCGGTGACCAGAAGCGTGTCGCGACGCCACGGGCCGCGATCGATGCCGGATCGGATTATCTCGTGATAGGGCGTCCGATCTACCAGGCCGAGTCCCCCGGAGCAGCAGCTGACGCCATTCTCGCCGAGATGGGAGTGAGCGGCTAGTGACTGATATGTGGAAGGCCATCGCGATCTTCGCTGTGGTCTACATCGGACTTATCGTCATCAAACGCGAGCGCTGGTTGACCGCCTGGGTCGGTGTAGCGGCTGCGGTAGTTCTGGGCCTGCTAAGTCTACGTGAGGTCTTTTCCCTCGAAGCATTACGTTTGAATTTTATCGGGATCTTCTTTGGCTCGGTGATACTTGCTGAGCTCTTCGTCTACTCACGGATGCCGGAGACGATATCTGACAAGCTGATCAACAGCTCCAAGAACCTTGCTGTCGCCCTGATGCTGGTGATCTGTTTTGCCTCATTTATTTCAATCTTTATAGACAATGTCGTTACAGTTCTGATTGTCGCCCCGATAGCGCTCCAGTTGACGCGAAAGGCTGGCGTCTCGCCGATACCAGTGATCATAGGTCTAGCTGTCTCATCCAATTTGCAGGGAATGGCGATTCTGATAGGCGATATTCCGAGTATGCTTCTCGCTGCTCAGGAGAAGATGAGTTTTCTCGATTTCTTCTGGGACGACGGGCGGCTCGGTATATTCTGGTTCGTTCAGCTGGGGGCTGCCGTGGGTTTTGCGGTGCTCTGGCTGTATATAAAAGAGTATAAGCAGAAGCCTGAAAAGATTGATGTCGCGAAGATCCGCTCGTGGGTGCCTTTCTGGTTGATCGTCCTGATGATCGTCCTTCTCTCCATGTCTCCATTGATTGATTCCAAGATGCAGTGGTTCGCGGGTGCTGTCTGTCTGGCGTCAGCCCTGGTGGGAGTGATCTGGTACTTGACTACTGCCAGAAACAGAGAGAAATCTCACAAGTGGGATTTCCACTGGCGAACGACCTTGTTTCTCCTTGCGATCTTCATCCTTGTTTACATGATCACCAAAGAAGAGATAGGGGTTGTCCGCACAATTGTGGGCCATCTCGAAGGACTGAAAGGTCAAAATCCTTTTGTTATCCTTTCTATAATAGTCTGGGCCTCGGTAATGGTATCAGCGTTTATAGACAATGTGCCTTATATCGCCGCGATGCTTCCTATTGTAGCCGCGTTTGGGAACTCTTTCGGGGATGGAGGCAGAGCCCTGCTCGTTCTTGGCCTGCTGATCGGTTCCTGCATGGGCGGCAATATCACTCCGATAGGCGCAGCAGCAAATGTGACCGCAATGGGCATCCTGGAAAAGGAAGGGAAACCTGTCTCTTTCTGGGGCTTTATCCGGATCGGCCTGCCCTTTACCGTTGCTGCTACCGCTTCAGCATACCTAGCCCTATATCTTGTATACAGATACGTACATCATATCAATCTCTAGCATAATTCCCTTTCGGTTGCGATGAGGGCCGCTGTCTGATATAATTATTGTTCTATATAGCAATTACGTCATCCTCATGCGCCCCGCGGAGGCGCAGGAAAGGTCAGCCAGATGCGTGTACTTATAACGGGGATAACGGGTTTTGCGGGAAGTCATCTCGCCGACCTGTGTCTTACGATGAAAGATGTCGAAGTCTACGGGATAATCCGCTGGAGAAGCAGGACCGAGAACATCGAACATATCTGGGACAGGCTTAACCTGCTCGAATGCGACCTGAGGGATGCCTCATCCACCCGCGACGTCATCGAGGAGATACTTCCCGACAGGATATTCCACCTGGCGGCTCAGAGTTTTGTTCCTACATCCTGGAAGGCGCCGACCGAATCGCTTATGACAAATGTCATCGGTCAGGTCAATGTTTTCGAGGCTGTGCGCAAGCTTGACATAGACTGTGCGATCCAGATCGCCTGCTCTAGTGAGGAGTACGGGATGGTATATCCTGACGAGGTGCCCATCAAGGAATCGAATCCTCTCAGGCCCCTCAGTCCCTATGGTGTCAGCAAGGTCGGGCAGGACATGCTAGGATACCAGTACTTCATGAGCTACGGGATGAAAGTTGTCCGCACGCGCGGATTCAACCACACCGGTCCCAGGCGGGGCCCGGTATTTGTCTGCAGCGACTTCGCGAAGCAGATCGTCGATATCGAACAGGGCAAACGTGAACCTTACATGGAAGTAGGGAACCTAGACGCTCGCAGGGACTTTACTGATGTGAGGGATATGGTCCGTGCATACTGGCTAGCCCTTGAAAAAGGAAAGCCGGGTACCGCATACAATATCTGTACCGGCACGCGTTTCAGCATCCAGGAGATCCTCGACATGCTGATAGATATCAGCGGAGTAAAGGTCGAGGTCAGGACCGACAAGGGCAGGCTGAGACCGAGTGATGTGCCCCTTCTTCAGGGCGACAACAGCCTGTTTGTAGGCGATACAGGATGGCAGCCCGAGATTCCGATGGAAAAGACAATGGCCGATCTTCTCGAATTCTGGAGGACCTGCCCGAGCCGGCGCTGATCGCCGGACGGAACGACAGATTATGAAAGCTCTAGTCACAGGTGCATCCGGATTTGTTGGAGGCTATCTCGTCTCCCGACTCGTCGAGAACGGGGCAGAGGTCCTCGGGCTCGATGCTGTCGTCTCGAGAACAAGTCACGATGATGCTGCCGGCCCATATGAGATCGACGGCCAGCTCCTTCCGCCGCGTTTCCCCGAGAAAGGTGCAGAGATAAGGCAGTGTGATCTGCTCGATCCGGGTGCTGTGGAGCGGGCAGTCTCTGACTGGGGCCCCGACGTCATATTCCATCTCGCAGCCCAGAGTTCGGCAGCCAGGTCGTTCAAGGACCCGGCCGGTACGATGCGGACAAATGTCATGGGAACACTCAATCTGCTCGAGGCGGTCCGTGGCTATGGAAAGGCCAGAGTAATCGTGACCGGTTCTGCCGAAGAATACGGAAAGCGGGGTCCGGATGAGATGCCGCTGACCGAAAATTCTCCTATCGAACCGGTAAGCCCGTATGCGGCGAGTAAGGCCGCGCAGAACCTGCTCGCAATGCAGTATCATCGCGCATTCGGGATGGAGATAGTAGCTACGAGGAGCTTCAATCATACCGGCCCAGGGCAGACAACGACCTTCGTTCTGCCGTCATTCGCCAGGCAATGCGCCGAGATCAAGGCCGGGCTCAAAGCGCCTGTGCTCCTTACAGGTAACCTGGAAGTGACGCGTGATTTTCTCGATGTTAGAGATGTCGTCGAGGCATATGTCCTGCTCGCGGAAAAAGGAGAGCCTGGGACGACATACAACGTATGTTCAGGAAACGGTATGGAATTGTCTGACGCGGTAACGCACCTGACTGCTTTGACGGGAACCGAGGTCAAGGTGGAACCCGATCCGCAGCTTTTCCGGCCGGCGGATGTTCCGGTCCTGACAGGGGATAACAAGAGGTTAAAAGAAGATTGCGGTTGGTCGTCTGTCACGGGAAGGGGTAAGATGCTCGATGACCTCTTTGCGTGGTGGGAGGCTTCAGTAACGGCCGCGTTAAACAGATAATATATGGTCCGCATGGCGTGGACGGTTGAAACAGGGAGAACAAGATGCCGAAGATCTGTATGGTCGGGACCGGATACGTTGGACTGGTGAGCGGCGCCTGTCTGGCTGATTTCGGGAACGAAGTGATCTGTGTTGATATTGACAGCGAAAGAATCGAAAAGATAAAGAACGGCATCATGCCGATATACGAGCCGGGCCTGAAAGAACTTGTCTCGAGGAACTACGAGGCCGGCCGGCTGAACTTTACAACCGACCTTACCGACTCTGTCAAGAAGTCGGAGGTTATATTTTGTGCTGTCGGTACACCGATGGGCGATGACGGTTCAGCGGATCTGAGCGCAGTGTGGGCCGTTTCGAAAGATGTCGCCCTGGCTATAGACGAATACAAGGTGTTTGTTCAGAAGAGCACGGTACCTGTTGGTACGTCTGAAGAAGTCGGCCGGATCATCGAGGAGAATCTGGATGGGGATATCCCGTTCGACCGTGTCTCGAACCCCGAGTTTCTTCGTGAAGGTTCCGCGATAGAGGACTTCATGAGGCCGAACCGGGTCGTTATCGGCGCGGAGAGCGACAGGGCTAAGGAGATCATGAGAGATATCTATCGTTCGCTCTACCTGCTTGAAACACCTATCGTATTCACCTCGATCCGCACAGCCGAACTCATCAAATACGCGAGCAACGCGTTCCTCGCTGTGAAGATCTCATTCATCAACGAAATATCGGATCTTTGCGAGAAGACAGGCGCGAATGTGAATGAGGTAGCCAAGGGGCTGGGCCTGGACAAGAGGATAGGCCCGAAGTTCCTTCACGCCGGTGTCGGTTATGGCGGATCATGCCTTCCCAAGGACGTCTCGGCAATCCTTAAAACAGCGGGTGACGCGGATGCCTGCCTGCGTGTTATCGGTGCTGCGAATGATGTCAATGAGTCGCGTGTCGACAGGCTGCTCGAAAAACTCGAGAGTGAGATCCCGGATGTTTCCGGCAAGAGAATCGCGGTCCTCGGACTCGCGTTCAAGCCGAATACCGATGACCTGAGGCATGCTCCCGCATTGAGGCTTATCGATATCCTCCTCGAGAAGGGTGTTACGATCGCGGCCTATGATCCGATCGCAATGGATAACGCCAGGGGAATGTACGAGGGTAAGATCGAATTCCATGATAATGCTTATTCGGCAATGAAAGACGCGGCCGCTCTCGTGATCATGACGGAGTGGAACGAGTTCAGGCAGCTTGATATTGACAAGATGAAAGAAGTGCTGGCTGAGCCTATCGTTATCGATTGTCGCAATATTTACAAACCGTCCCTGATGAATGGACTGGGATTCAGGTACCATTCGTTCGGACGACCCGGCAATTCTGATATCTGATCGAAATAGATATCTGTTCAATACAGTGATCTGATCGGAGGGTAGATGAAGAAGATCGTCGTGACCGGTGGAGCCGGGTTTATCGGGTCCAATTTTGTCCGGATGCTGCTCCGCAGACGGAATGCGGCAAAGGTGATCGTCCTCGATAAGCTGACCTATGCTGGAAACCTTGCCAATCTCAAGGGCCTTGAAAAGGACAGGCGCTTCAAGTTTATCAAGGGAGATATCTGCAACGCGAAGCTTCTCGATCAGATACTCCCCGGCACGGATATCATCTACAATTTCGCGGCTGAGACCCATGTCGACAGATCTATCCTCGAGGCCGGAAGTTTTGTCAGGACGGACGTTGTCGGCACATATACCCTGCTTCAGAAAACGCTCGAGTACAAGGTGCCGCGTTTTCTCCAGGTCTCGACCGACGAGGTCTATGGCAGCGTGCTGAAAGGTTCGTTCAAGGAGACCGATCCGATAAAACCGAACAGCCCGTACTCTGCCAGTAAAGCTGGTGCCGATATGCTCGTCAGGGCATTTAACAAGACTTACGGGCTGCCTGCGCTGATTACCAGGAGTTCGAACAATTACGGACCCTATCAGCATCCGGAGAAGTTCGTACCACTCTTTACGACGAACGCGATAGAAAGGATGCCTCTTCCGCTCTACGGAGACGGGAAGAATGTCCGGGACTGGATCTATGTCGAGGACAACTGCCGGGCGATAGACCTGGTAGGAAGGAAGGGGAAGGTCGGAGAGGTATACAATATCGGTGCGGGAGACGAGAAGACCAATATCGAGATCGCGCGGAAGATAGTCAAGCTTACCGGGGCCGATCCGTCACTCCTTACCCTCGTTTCTGACAGACCGGGCCATGACAGGCGTTATTCGGTCGCGACCAGGAAGATCAAGGCGCTCGGATGGAGCAAGAAGACCACTTATAGCGAGGGTATGAAGAAAACGGTCCGCTGGTATCAGCAGAACGAGGACTGGTGGCGGCCGGTCCGTGAAGGAAGCTTCAAGAAATATTACAGCAAGATGTACTCGGGCAAGCTGAAAGAAGGCAAAAAGCTTTGAAAGCAGTCCTCGTTGTTGGCGCCAGGCCCAACTTTATGAAGGCAGCGCCTTTGATGCGCGAGTTCGCCCGCCGGCCAGGGATCGAAGCGAGCCTGGTGCATACCGGGCAGCATTATGATGAGAACATGTCGAAGATCTTCTTCGAGGACCTGGAACTTCCTGAACCCGATATATATCTCGGAATCGGATCCGGAAGCCATGCCGAACAGACCGCGCGTGTCATGGTCGAATTCGAGAAATACGTACTTGCCGAACGCCCCGACGTGATCATAGTCGTCGGTGACGTCAATTCGACACTGGCGTGCTCGATCGTCGGCTCCAAGCTGTGGATCCCGGTCGCTCATGTCGAGTCCGGCCTGAGAAGCTTCGATCTCGCGATGCCCGAAGAGATCAACAGGATGGTTACCGATATCCTCGCGCGATTCTGTTTTACCACCTCACCCGAAGCCGAGACCAATCTCATGAAAGAAGGAGTGGGGGAGGAGAGGATCTTTTTTGTCGGCAACATCATGATAGATTCTCTAATGAACTATATTGACAAGGCTGATGGCTCGGCGATCCTCGACCGTCTCGGTCTTGTGGAGAAGGAGTATATGCTCGTCACCCTCCACAGGCCGTCGAATGTCGACGATCCCGATGAACTGCGCGAACTCTTCGCGATGTTATCAAGACTGGCCGAGCGCATGCCCGCCGTACTCCCCCTGCATCCACGGACGAAGAAGATGCTCGAATCGGCCGATCCGCCGATCGAGCTCTCCGACCGACTGAAGCTGATCGGCCCGGTCGGGTATCTCGAATTCGTCGGTATGATGAAGACAGCCGGTATCGTCGTGACAGACTCAGGAGGGATCCAGGAAGAGACGACTGTCCTCGGTGTGCCGTGTGTAACTGTCCGCGAGAACACAGAGCGTCCGATCACTATCGAAGTCGGCACCAACATCCTTGCGGGAACAGATCCAGCCAGGGTCGAGGCTGCCGTCAATGGAATACTCGATAACGGTATAGGAGATCATTCCCTTCCTCCCCTGTGGGATGGGAAGACCGCCGGCAGGATAGCCGATATACTCGAGCAACATTTCCCCTGATAGCACTATCAGATGAAAGAAAAACAGACCGATAACAGGAATTCCCAGATCGATAGCGATGACGGCGGGGAATCCCTCGTTTCGGGATATTTCTGGACCTTCGGTTCGACGGCGCTGCCGCTGGCAAGCGCCTTTGTCGTATCACTGATCGTCGCCAGAACGATGGGGCCGCGCGCGGCGGGCCTGATAAACCTGACGATGGCGGTAGCGACGATATTCCTTATCCTCGCAAAATTCGGCGTAGACGGGGCAGGTTCGAGACTTGTCTCCGAGTATGCCGTTTCCTCACCGGAACTGGTCGCACCCCTCGCGAGATCGGCATTTCTTCTGCGCCTGATCTTCACGCTCCCCGTATCCGCGGCGGCGTTTTTTCTCGCACCGGCCATCGCCGGGGTTTACGGGGATCCCGAACTGGAACCGCTGCTCCGGCTCGGTGGACTGGTCATACTGTCGGTCAGTTTCAATGAACTGGCGGCACTGATCGTCCTCGGGCTGAAGAGATTCAAGGTCCTTTTCTCGATGCGGATCGTCATGTTCGCCTTGAGAGTCGGCCTGGTCGCAGCGGCCGCCGTACTGGCTCTGGGCGCTTCAGGTGTCATATGGGCCTATATCGCGGCTGCAGCCGTCACCGGCGCGGCAGTATTCGTGTATCTCGCTACGAGGCGGGAAGCAGCGCAGCCGCCGGCCCAGATCCGGCAGATGAGGTCGCGGCTGTGGCGTCTCAGCGTGACGCTCGCTGTAAGCGGCGCCTCGGTGACGATCTACTCGATGCTCGACAAGATCATGCTCGGTTACTTCCGGGATGCCGTCGATGTCGGGATATATTCGATGGCGAGAAACCTTCTGGAAACCTCGCTATTTCCCATCTTCGCCCTGGTGATGACGCTAAGGCCAGCGCTGGCTGGCGCCTGGGCCTCTGGAGACAGAAAGCGATGCAGTGATATGGTGAACAGGTCGATCACGGCGGCATTCGCCTACGCTGCCTGCGTCGCCACTGTATTTGCCTGTCTCGCCGGCCCGCTCGTCACGGGGCTATTTTCCGACAAGTTCGCCGCTTCGGCGGGGATCCTTGTCCTGTTTATCCCCCTGCTCCTGATGCGCAGTATAGGCTCGGTGATACTGCCGGGCCTTATCGCCGCGAACAGGGCCGGTACCTATGCCAGGCTGACGGTGGCCGGCGCTGCCCTGAATTTTGTTCTTAATGCCCTTCTTATACCGCGGTGGGGAGCGGAGGGCGCCGTCGTCTCTACCCTGCTTTCATATCTTCCGATCGAGATACTCGGCCTTGCGGCAGTCTCCCGGGAGATCGGAGGATTGCGACGGAGCGGCGACATCTCGAGGGCCGTCCGGACGGCCGGAGTCGCGCTGCTGGTCTGGGCCGGTTATTCGAGATTCGTCCCTGAACCCTCCAGTCTGCCGGTGACTATCGTTCATGCCGCCCTGCTGTCCGTACTCTTCCTTTTCGCCCTTCTGGCGTTAAAAGCGGTGAAGAAGGACGAGCTGCTCGAGCTTGTCGAACCTGTAATCCGTATCTTTTCAGGAAGATAGATCCCCGTGACGCAGGATATGCCTCATGGAAGAAGTGAATTCCGGCAAAAAACATTGACAGGATCGAAATTATCAGTAATATATAGAATATAGTACAATATTAGTCGAAGAGTCTATAAGGGACAAAGGCATGAAGGAAGACAAGAAAGAACGTATCCTGGAGACCGCTGAAAAGGTCTTTGCCCGCTTCGGTGTGAAAAAAAGTACGATGGATGAGATAGCGAAGAAAGCCCATGTCGGGAAGTCCACGTTGTACTACTATTTTGAGAGTAAGGAACAGATCTTCGCGGAAGTCATCCACAAGGATTCACTGCGATTGAAACAGAGATTGCAGGAGGCCATCGCGAGTGGTTCGACCCCGCAGGAAAGGTTGAGGAATTACGTTCTGGCCAGGATGAGACACATCCACGATCTGGGTAGCTATTATTCCACGATAACGGACGAGTATCTGGAGCAGTACGCTTTCGTCGAGATGGCGCGACGGGAATTCTTCGAATTTGAGATGATGTCCCTCAGGAAGATCCTTGAAGATGGAGCGAAGGCAGGCGTTTTCTCAGTCGGCGATGAATCGACTGTAGCGAGGAACCTCGCCATTGCCCTGAAGGGACTGGAATATCCGTTATTGATCCTGGATAACGATCTGGATTATCTCAAGGAGACAGATATGATACTGAATATTCTTTTCAAGGGGATAGAAGTCAGATGAGCGGGTTTTTTTTCGCCGGTAGTCGACCAAAAGACCGAAATAGTCGAAAAGTATCAAAGCAGTTGTGGAACCAGATTTCAAGGGGGCATCATGAACATTCTTCTAGTATATCCTGAATCACCTGTCACTTTTTGCGGATTTCGAGATGCGCTGAAGTTCATATCCAAGAAATCGGCTGAACCTCCCCTGGGATTGCTTACGGTGGCCGCCATGCTTCCCGGCAAGTGGAACAGTAAATTGATCGATATGAATGTCACCAGGTTGAAAGACTCTGACATCATGTGGGCAGACTATGTATTCCTCAGCGGAATGAACGTTCAGCGGCCCTCATTTGTCAAGGTCGTCATGCGCTGTAATCAGCTTGACGTCAAGGTCGTTGCCGGAGGACCGATGGTGACGATCGGGCATGAGGATTTTCCGGGAGTCGATCATTTCATTCTGAATGAGGCCGAAGCGACACTCCCACCCTTTATTGACGCCCTGGAATCCGGGAAAACGCCGGAACGGGTATACAGTACGAGTGAATTTCCTGATATTTCCAACTCTCCAGTACCGCGCTGGTCTCTTCTTGATATGAAAGAATACGCGAGAATGAGCCTGCAGTTCTCCCGCGGCTGTCCCTTTGATTGTGAGTTCTGCAGTATCTCGGTACTGAACGGATGCACACCGAGAACCAAGACGAAGGAGCAGCTTATCAGTGAGATGAATTCTCTTCTCGACCAGGGATGGAAAGGAAGCGTATTCATCGTGGATGACAACTTCATAGGCAGCAGGAAAAAGATCAAGGAAGAGATACTTCCTGCAATGATCAAATGGTCGAAAGAATATACAAACTCATTTTATTTTACGGCCGAAGTCTCTATCGATCTCGCTGCTGACGATGACTTGATCGGATTGATGGTCGATGCGGGTTTCCGTTCGGTATTCATCGGAATCGAGACTCCCAACAAGGAAAGCCTCACCGAATGCGGGAAATTCCAGAACACCAGAGGCGATATGCTCACTTCGATCAGGAAATTGCAACAGAATGGGCTGATGGTGTCCGGAGGTTTTATTGTCGGATTTGATCACGATACGCCGGACATCTTCGAGCAGCAGAGAGATTTCATCCAGAAAAGCGGTGTCGTCAACGCGATGGTCGGTCTGCTCAACGCTCCGCCAGGCACCCGTCTCTTCAACAGGATGCAGTCTGAAGATCGGCTTGTGGACAGTATGACTGGCAACAATGTTGATGGATCGATTAACTTCGTTCCCAGGATGAATTACAAGAGTCTGATCAAAGGATACAAGAACCTGCTGGATGACATATATTCTCAGAAAAAATACTACACCAGGATAAAGACCTTTCTTCGTCAATATCGGCCCTGCGGCACATCAGCGCACCGTTTGACTTTCAACAGCATCAGGGCATTTATCAGGACTCTCTGGGTACTTGGAGTCCTGGAAAAGGGAAGGCGATATTTCTGGAGACTTATCTTTATGAGCCTGGTCAAATATCCGAGAAGTTTTCCGCTTGCTCTTACTATGGCTGTGTACGGATTACATTTCCGCCGTATTGTAAAGAATATCTAGAGAATGAACTGCCCGGCGGCTCTCGCTGTAAGTCATGCAGATAACTCGTCCTTGACATGGTTGACTGCATAGATGATTCTTAATCGTAACACGCACTGGAGGGAACGCCTTGACGGCGACAGACTATATAATAACCTTCGTCACGTCGGCCGTTCTGGGCCTGATACTCACACCGATGGCGATAGGCATGGCGGTCCGCTGGCGGATCGCCGAGAAACCTAACGGCCGCACCGGCAGGGGCGAAATCGCTCATATCGGCGGCGTGGCCATTATCGGGGCTATAGTCTTTTCCCTGATCCCGGTCTTCCTTTTCTTCCTTCCCCATCATCCGGTAAACAGGGCATTTCTTCCGGTTATAATCGCGAGCGGATTTATAATATTTTTACTGGGGATCATTGACGACCTGAGGTCGCTTCATTACCTCTATAAGCTGTTCTTCCAGATCACGGTCTCTATATTTGTCGCGGCCGGGGGCCTGGGGCTTCTCGGACACTTCGGCCTGATCGATCTTTCCATGCCCGCAGCAGTTCTCGCATCCGCTGTGATCGCTTTCTGGATGCTGACGATAACGACATCATTCAATCTGATAGACGGGATCGACGGGCTCGCCGCCGGAGTCGCCGTGATCAGTGCCGCGGCCTTCGGGACCGCCGGGCTGATAATGGGGCTGCCGATGGTCGCAGCCTTGTCGCTCGCAGTTCTCGGGGCGGCTCTGGCTTTCCTGAGGTACAACTTCCCGCCGGCGAAGATATTTATGGGAGACTCGGGCAGTCTCTTCTTCGGCCTGATGTTCGGGCTGATCTCGCTTCTTCTTCTCGTTCCGGGTGAGAATGTCCTGATGCGTTCGCTCGGTTCCGTTATCATCCTCAGCTTCCCGCTGCTCGATACGGGGCTGGCTTTTATCAGAAGGGTTCTGAGCGGAAGACCGCCGTTCGAGGCCGATCATATGCATATCCATCACATCCTCCTGTTCGGATGCGGTTCGACGAGGAAGGTCGACATGATGCTCTGGTCCCTTTCCGCGGTATTCGGTGTGCTGGGGGTCCTGACTATCATGGGAAACTTCATCGCGCTTGCCGTGGCAGTGGCGCTTGAACTTACGGTCTTTTTCCTGTCACTTCGCAGGATGGTGAAGTTCGATATGTCGAGGGAAAATGCCGAACAGATTCTTTCCGAGTGCGGAGTCTCATCCTCCAGCATGGCAGTTCACAACGACTGATCTTCTCATTCAGGTGTTTTCCTGTTCTTTACACGATAATCTCACTATGATAGATTCTTCCGCGTAAGAATGATGCGCCACTCCTGACACTTTAAGGGAACAGGTTCGAATGGCGAAGTCCACGAAGATGACCGTGGCCGGCAAGGCTGATCTGGCCTCAAGGGCGAGTGTCGCTTCGGTGCTTGAAGCGCTGAGAGAGACCTCGGAGAATGTCGAGTTCTCAGAGTACGCGGAGACCTCTTCGCGAAGCCGCCCGGCTACGGATACATCCGCGCTGCTGGGGCTCGTATCGAGGGGCCGGGCAGATATCGCTGTGATCGAGGCCGGTGAGATGCCCTTGAAGTTCAGCGGAAAGCTGGAGATCGGGGCGGCGCTGATGAGAGGGAACCCGTTTAACGTCATCATATCGGACGAGGATATGATCCTCGATGATCTCCCTGCAGGAATCTCGATAGCAGTCGGTGATTCCGGACTGAAAGGACAGATCCTGAGCTACCGCGACGATATCGAACTCGTGGAACGAAATGATGATTACGAGGGGCTGAGAGTCCTGCTCGACAGCGGTGAGATCGGCGGGTTTGTTGCCCGTGCATGGGAAGTGGAACTGCTCGGCAGACAGGACGAGGTAGTGGAGGTGTTTACTTCGTCTATCTGTATGCCACCGGCGGGCCAGGGCGCGGTCCTGCTGATCGTCCGTGCCGGAGATAAAAACGCCGCCGCTGCGGTCAGACAGGTCAACCATCCGGCCAGCCTTTCCGAGGTCATGCTCGAGAGGATGCTCCTCGGCGCGTTGTCGAAGGATGGAAAGGGAGGAATAGGCGTCCTTGCCGAGTTCGACGAGGACGAGTTCAGTATCAGCGCTGTGATCGCTTCGCCGGATGGATCGGCAAAGATCATATCGGAGGATACAGGGTGGAAGGGTGACGAAATGAAGGTGATAGGATCGCTCGTCGGGGACCTTTTCGAGAAGGGCGGCGGGGAGATCATGGGAATGTACAGGAATATCCCGGAGGAATGACGGGGCGATGCTCGACAGAAAACTATTAAGAAAAGATCCCGAAAAGGTAAAGAAAGGTGTCGTCGCCAAGGGCGTCGATTTTGATATAGACGGGCTCCTTGAGCTCGACGCGAAGATGCGCGACTTGATACAGGAGACGGAGAAGCTCAAGCACAGGAGAAACAGCGTATCGAAAGAGATATCTGCTCTTAAAAAACAGGGCGAAGACGCGACGGCCCTGATGAACGAGATGAAGGAGAACTCCGGCCGTATCAAGGAGATCGATCACGAGCTCAAAGAGATCGAGGAAAGGATCGGCGAACTCGAAGCGGGTATTCCCAATCTCCCTCACGACTCTGTGCCGTTCGGCAAGTGCGAGCTGGACAATCCGGAAGTACGGCGGTGGGGCGAGATTCCCGAGTTCCCGGAAAAGCCGCTCGTTCATGAAGAGATCGGCGAAAAGCTCGGCATCCTCGATATGGCCGCTGGAGCGCTGATATCCGGGAGAGGATTCGTGGTTCTCAGGGGTGACGGCGCGAGGCTCTCAAGGGCGCTCGTCTCCCTGATGCTTGATATTCACAGAAAGCAGGGATACGAGGAACTGGCAGTGCCGTACCTGGTGAACAGGGATTCGATGATCGGAACCGGCCAGCTGCCGAAGATGGCGGAGGACATGTACCATTGCGAGAAGGATGACCTCTTTCTAGTGCCGACCGCCGAAGTTCCGGTGACGAATATCTACCGGGACGGCATGCTCGAGGGCGGGGACCTGCCGATAAAGTGTACCGCGTTCAGCCCCTGTTTCCGCAGGGAAGCGGGGAGCTACGGACAGGAGACGAAGGGTCTGATCAGGGTGCACCAGTTCGACAAGGTCGAAATGGTCAGGTGGACCCTGCCGGAGAGATCATACGAGGATCTGGAGATCCTGCTCGGCGACGCCTGCGAGGTCCTTGAGGTCCTTGAACTTCCATACAGGGTGATAGAGCTGTGCAGCGGCGATCTGAGCTTCGCCGCTGCGAAATGCTATGATATAGAGACATGGTCTCCCGCTTCCGACAGGTGGCTCGAGGTCTCGTCATGCAGCAATTTCGAGGATTTTCAGGCGAGAAGAGCCCGTATAAGGTTTAAAAGAGAGAAGGGCGCGAAGCCTGAGTTCGTTCACACACTCAACGGCTCCGGACTCGCGCTGCCCAGGATCATCGTTACGATCCTTGAGACGAATCAGACACCGACCGGTAAGATCAGGATACCGAAGGCACTGGTTCCCTACATGGGAGGACAGGAGTACATTGAAGCGTAGGTCCGCGCTCAGACTTCCGGGAAATCTGCCGTTTCTCATCAAGATCTACTTCATCGTCGGCACGGTCATCATTGTGACCGGCGCCCTCTGGTATAACAACAGCCTGATAACGAGGATGAAGTCCCAGTCGGAGGATACGACGAGGCTGTTCTCGAAGTTCATAGCCATAGCCCTGGAAGATGTCAGCGCAGAATCGAGCCAGGAGTTTATCAAGGAAGTCCGCGGCGCGATCACTCTTCCGTTCATCCTGACAGACAGTTCAAGCAGGCCGGTCGTGTGGAGCGGTATCGGGATCAAGATGCTTGCCGACGATGAGTACCGCAGGGTCATCGATTTCGATCCGGAACAACCGGACGATCCAGTGCTGGAAAAGGTTCTGCGCACCGCCCTCGAATTCGACCGTATCAACGATCCTATCCGCGTGGAATCGGACCTGCTGGCACTCGTTATTCATTACGGGCCTTCGAAATTGAGCAGGGAGCTTCGTGTCGCGCCGTTCGTTCAGTTCGGCGTATTCATCATCTTCGTCGTGATCGGGCTTTTCGGTATGCGAGCGGTCAAGACGGGGGAGAAGAGGTCGATCTGGGTCGGGATGGCTAAGGAGACCGCGCACCAGCTCGGCACTCCTCTATCGTCGATCATGGGCTGGCTCGAGATCATCCGCTCGAAGGCTTCCGAAGAGGGTTGTTCATCAGCTCTCGACGGTCCGGTAGAAGAGGCTTCAGCCGATGTCGAGCGTTTGAGCAGGATCTCATCGAGGTTCAGCAAGATCGGATCGGCGCCTCCTCTCGAGTACCAGAAGTTAGCCCCTGTGATCGAGGAGACAGTCGATTATTTCGAACGACGCAGGCCCGCGCTGAAGATCAATTCGACCATCGAGATAGACATGGAGGAACTGCCCCTGATCCGTTGCAGCGCCGACCTGCTCGGATGGGTGTTCGAGAACCTGATAAAAAACTCCCTCGACGCGATTGCGGGCGAGGATGGAAAGATAAATATTACGGGAAGAGTAGATCCCGGCGAACAGGCCGTTGTAATCCTCTTCAGCGATAACGGTAAAGGTATGAGCTCCGGGATGAAGAAGAAGGTCTTCAATCCCGGCTTTACAACGAAAAGCAGAGGTTGGGGGCTGGGTCTGGCTCTCGTGAAGAGGATCGTGGAGGATATTCACGGGGGATCCATAAGGGTCGCTTCCACCAACCCGGGCGGGGGAACGACGTTCCAGATCACATTCCCTGTAGACTAAAGCATTTCTGGAAAGGCACGGCGAATTGAAACCAAAGAAGATACTCTGGGTCGATGACGAGGTAGACCTGCTGCGCTCGCACATAATCTTTCTC